>CACXAK010000130.1 GCA_902765655.1 uncultured bacterium
AAATCTATATTCAGGGTAATTTTTTTTTTTTTTTTAATTATTTTACATCCTTTTGCCAATGATATTTTAGGCGAAAATTACGATATTATTTCTGAAACAGGCCGATATAAATACGGGCTCGGAGCGGAAATCAAAAAATACGAAAATCCATTTATACAACTTAATTGTGACAATTTAAATAACCAAAGTCTGGAACAATTTTACTGGGATATAAATTATTGGGTATCGCTATGCTATATACCGCCAAATGAGCTCGTTGTAAAAGTTGCACAGGATCTGGGAATTATGAAATCAGAAATTGACAAATCCAATATCCACTTGATTTCTACATTGATTAAACGAATCTGCATTAAAAATAATTCACTTTCTTACGCCGCCGACAGACTCTCAGAACTTGCTAAACGTCCAAATTTAAGCGGTTTTAAATTTTTCTCCGAAGAAGACGAAGATGACAAAAAGTCCCTTCAGGGTAAAGTACAAATTATGACAATGCACAAGTCAAAAGGGGACGAATTTAATCTCGTTTTTATACCGGAAATGAGTGAGAAAAATCTGCCGCTTACTATTAAATCAATAAACCTTAAAAATGCTGATTTTACAGAACAGATCCGATCTTTTAATCCGAATTATAAGAAAAAATCCGATTATGAACTGAAACAAGAAATTCTTGAAGAAAATCTGCGGCTTTTATATGTGGCAATAACAAGGGCGAAAAACCGACTGCACATAACGACAAGTATAAAAGAACAAACCAGATATGGCAAATTTAAAGATTCCGAACCAAGTGTTATCTTTCAAGATTTACTGAATTAATTACTTTTAGTATTTAATTTTAACTTTTTCTATATCTCTGAAATTAGAAGCATTAGATTTTGATTCTGTATCGCCAAGAAGCATAATTGCCTTGACTTTTGCTTTTTTACGCTTTGAATCCATCGGGAATTTTGTTATCGGCTGATGTGCATAACTTCTTATCAAATTACGTATTTGTTTTTTGTCCTCATCTTTCAGATATAACGAGATTACAGTTACATCTTTTATTGAACCGTCATCCGTAACAATGAATGAATAATAGAACCAAGTTCCCACACCATAGTAATCAAGAGATTCTATATACATACTATCGTCAAGAATTCTGTTTACAAAATTACTTCTCCAAGTACTCCAGTCAATATTTTGATATCGGTATCTTTCAGCTTCGCTGCGATAATCCTGATTTTCAAAACCTACATTGTAATTGCCGTATTCACCCTCGTTACCATAGTTACTACCGCTATTACCAAAACTGCCGCCTGCATTTCCAAATCCACCGCCCGCATTATGAAATTCACCATTATTTCCTATATTTCCGCCGGTGCTACCAAATTTGCCCTGATTGCCAAAATTTGCACCCTGATTTTGGAAATTGCCGTTATTGTTAAAACTTCCGCCGGTATTATTAAATTGGCCGTTATTTCCTATATCAACATTCGCATTTGAGCCGTTTACATTTTGATTATTTAAATTCCCGGCATTATTTAAACCGACATTAGCATTTGAAATGCCGGTATCACCCTGATTGATAACAATTTCCTGACTGCTGACTTTTACCCTCGATATAGTCTGCATATCCTTAGCAGTTAAAACAACCACAGATACTATTATGAAAATAACAACACCTGCAATTATTTGAACTTTAGTATTATGTTTTTTATTTCTCATGTTTTAAAATTAATCCAATGTTTGGAAAACTTCATTATAATTGTTAATTTTATGCATTGTCCCGCTTAACATCATCGTTTCTGCAATCAACAATGCAGTAGGAACGAACGCAGCCATTGAACTTATAAACATACCGGTAATATCGCCGCCGATTTCCTGTATGAAGTATGAAACGTTCATTGTAAATTCAATTGCAACAATTACGCAAGCTATTGCCATAGTTATATTTTTCTCTTTATGTAAACCTTTAATTGCATCAAGACCAAGAATATTTACACCATGGCTTGCATAATCATGAAATCCGTCAAATTTGATAATTTCTGAAGCTTTGATTTGTTTCCCGATTGTAAATGCTCTTACAAATGAGAAAAACGCAAATATAATCAAGAATGTGGCAAGTACAAGGAATATAGGACTGAATCTTAATCCCCCAACCCTTATCCAGCCGGCAGCTTCCGGGAAGCAACTTGCCAATGTGTTTGATACACCATAAGCAAGGAAAGGTGCCGTCAACATACCTATTATAATTTCGAAAACCATCTTAATCTGTGTATTCAAAAGACTGCTCTGTATCATGTCTAATTTATTGTCACTTAAACTGTTTATATATTTAGAAATAAGAGTTCTGTAACCTTTTAATGTAGTTTCAAAATCTTCTCTGTATTCAACATTCATCAATTGATAATTAGCGGTTTTTAATTGATATTTAAAAAATCCTGAAGCAGCTGAAACGATAGCTAAAGCCCCGACAAACAAGGCCGAAACTAAAAATGATGCAACCAAATTTACATCTCTGTAATAGAATAGGTTGATTGCATATATTACTATCATAAACGCGCAGGAAACCATTACCATAACTCTCTGTATATCATTGTTTTCGCCATATCTTTTACTTTGTCCTGCATCAATTAGTGAATAAACCGACTGTTTCATTGCAAATGAAACAGCAAAAACTATAAGAGATATTGCAACCAAAAAGCCATAGTTGGTAGTTAAATTCAAAACCCCTTTACTCGTATCAATCGGCAAGTGCAAAATAAAATTAGTCATACCGAAAGAACATATAACAGACAAAATAAAAATTGCAGCATTTGAAAGGAATGAAATTTTCCCCAAGGAAGAAATCTGACTTTTCAATGCCTGAATTTTATATCCTACCTCTTTTACAATCGCGATTCTGTTATTTTCGATTGTACCGTTAAAAACATCCTTTTTATCTCTGCTTACACTTCTGCTGTTTTGCACTTGAGTTGCCACCCTTTCTTTTGCTGTAACCGCCCCCGCAGCCGCACCGGCAATCGCCCCCGCAGCCACAGTTGCAGCATTAACATTTACATCTTCCGAATTATTATCCTCAGACAAATCTTTTGGTGAATCTTGGCTTATTACAACCAAAATACTGTTTTTCAGGTTACTGTGCCCTATTGAAAAATGCGCCGGCACAAGAACTTTTTTAAAAGATTTATTGTTAAACAATAAATCCGAACTCTCATCACTGTTAACCAAAACATAATTTTTGTATTTTGGCGAAAATACCATCTTTGTATTTATAATTTCTTCAGTACCTTCTATAACAAAATCACAATCAGGAGTGGTACCGATTGTTATAGTTTGCTTACCTTCAAATACTTTTATATCAGAACCGAATTTGATTTCTACATTCATTAATTTTTTTCTCCAAACAAGATTATCTGCCGATAGCTCCAAGGAATTTGCTTAACTGTCTTGCTGCACCTGCCTTATTACCGATAATCAACTTATCTTCTCCCAATACAGGTCCTAATTTTTCCTTAACGTAATCTAATTTGTCAGGAGCTGCGAACAAAAACATCATGGCAAACTTACCGTCAGTTTGATCTTTCATTTTTTGCACATCTGTAGGGAATGTATCCCAGTGAATTTGATTTTCTACTTTGCCTTCATTTTCCAAATCGCCCATTACAACAATTGCAGGGTTATAACCGTTCTTGTACAAATTCAAAGAATGAGTCATTGCTTTCTCAATAGCCAAGCCATAGGCCGTACCAAACTCATCACTATCAATTTTAGTAAATTCTTTCAAAGATTTACGAATTTCTGAAGTCGATTGAGGCGATCCCTCATAGATAATATAAGACTTTTCTGAAACCCTTAAAATTTTAATATGATCTTCAGGATCAAGCATTGAACATAACTGTTTCAATACTTTTGTTTGTTCCGGTAATTCTTTTGCATTTGAAGCCGAAGAATCAACTATAAAGATTACTGATGCTTTATGAAATTCATCAGGTTTGACTTTTGATAGTCCAAAAACCGTAAGGCATAACGCCACGATAATTGCGCCTACAAATAATATAATTTTTAATTGTCCGTTACTAGATTTTCTGTTTCTCATAATTATAACTTACCATAATTTTTTAAATTGTGTAAT
>CACXAK010000131.1 GCA_902765655.1 uncultured bacterium
AAATTGAAGATGCATCACATTTTGGAAATATAAAGTAAATTTTATTTATACATTGCTTGTTAGTAATTATTTTATTTAATAAGTAACAAAATAAGGGACCGTAATTGCCTATATTAATCGTTCTAACACTTTTATTCCCTGATTCATGAGAAAAACTTATTACAAATTCATCTGATTTAATTTTATTTAAAAATAAATTAAAATACTCCTTTTGGAGTTCAGAAAAAGAACTCGGAGCAATAACATATAATCTCGACAACTTTGATATAGCCAATTTTTCAGTCAAGCTACGAATTAAAATATCAATTTCATGTTCATCATAGCCCAAATTCGAATCAGCCATCTGCCGGCCTTTTTTGAACCCTTTAGACTTTAGAGCAGAGTTTATAAGCTCAGTATAATCGTTGTCAATAATTTTAGTAACCCCAACCGGAGTAACATAGTCATTTGAAAAAATTTTGCCTCTATAAAGATACTCTGTATTATTTTTTGAATTTTTTGTAAGCAAAATAGCCCCCGGGAACGTGCCGTAATCTACAATACAATTCTCCGTGCTTCTTCCGTAATGACCGCATAAATTCGGAAACTTTCTAAATTCCCCAAGGCAATGACTTATTAAAAGATCCGAATGAGTATAAATATCAATATTCAGATTTTTTGTTTGCTCCAATATATCTTTCAGATCCGCAAAATTATTACCTGAAACAAGTATACACTTCCCTTTTCTGGTAGAATGAGAAACAGTGACATTAGAAATTGCGCCATATTTTTCAATCAATGAATCAGCAAGCGCTAAATTAAGCTCAAAATCAATATCTGATAGATCTTTTGTACTATACAGGATTTTATCAAAGTCAAAATTATTCAAATCAGATAATACAGATATAACTTTTGATACAACTTCGGAAAGATGAATATTAAAATCAAACAATTTAGATATATTCTGACATACTGATTTTAAAACAGTGAACAAAATTTGCGAAGAATTTCTTACTTCCTGGCTTTGAACATAATATATTTTTTTTAATAATAAATTTCCGAAAGATATTACCTCGGAAATAATATTAATTCTGTTTGATTCAAATATTTCTTCAGTTAAATCAGGTTTTATATTATTTTTCGAGCATTCAAAAATATAGCGATTCATTGACGATTTATACATCAAATAAACACTCTGTGCCATCTCATACATTTGCTTTTCGTTATATTCGTTGACGTAAAGCAAAGATGCGAATATATCAATAATTCTTTCGTTAAGTTTTAAATTTGATAGAGAAAATTCATTGAGCTTAACTATATAAACAGAAGTTAATTTAATAAAATACAAAATAACTTCCTGCAAAGAAGCAATATCAGGCGACAACGCACAAGAACCTTTTGACACACAACTATCGCTGCCAAAATTAATAAAATTATATTCATTACTATTCATTTCAAGACCTAAAGCTTACTGATATAATCAATTATATCGTCTGACTCATACATCAAAACGTCATTTTCGGTATCATTTAAAAAAGGGACCTGATCCTTACCACCTAATTTTACAAGTTTGTCAAAATTTTCAGAATCAGCAACATCAAGCATATTAAATTCTACATCATTTTCCTGTAAATAATTCATGACCTTTTTACAATAAGGACAATACTGAGAAACATACAAATCTAGCATATATAATCACTCCTTGTTAATACAGTAAACAACAAATATATAATATTAAAATTCCCCGCAAAACTCAACACTCGGATAATTATTTAATTTGAAAAAGAAGAATTTTTGTAATAAACTCGGATTATGGATAAGAAGACTATATTATTTGTATTTGGGACAAGACCGGAAGTTATAAAATTAGCACCTGTTATACTTGAGCTGAAAAAGTATCCGGATAAATACAATACAATTATATGCAATACAGAACAGCAAAAAGAACTGTCAAACCAGACACTGAGCTATTTTGGACTAAAAGCTGATATTAATTTGGACTGCATGCGCGAAAATCAGTCACTTGCTGATGTTCAGGCAAGAATACTGACATCATTAGAGCATGAAGTTTTTTCAGATTATAAAATTGATGCAACCATAGTTCAGGGTGATACTATGACTGTATTATGCGGTGCTCTTGCAAGTTTTTATCACAAAATACCAATATTTCACGTTGAAGCAGGATTGCGTTCATATGACATATTTGAACCTTTTCCTGAAGAAATAATGCGTCAAATGACTTCACGGGTTGCAGATTTGAATTTTGCACCGACAGAAAAAAATAAAAAAGCCCTTTTAAAAGAAGGAATAAAAGACGAAAGCATATTTGTTACAGGCAATACGGTTATAGATGCACTGTTTTGTATTAACGATGAAACTATGCAAAGCGCAAAAGAATTTTATGACAAACAAAATATAAAGATTGATGATAAATTGGTTCTGATTACCGTTCACAGACGCGAGAACCATGGAGAAAGAATTGATCATATTCTTGATGCAATCGAATATCTTGTAAAAAAATACTCAGACCATACGTTTGTTTTACCGGTTCACCCGAATCCGAATGTTAAGGGAAAAGTACACAATAAACTTGAAAAATACTCTAATGTTTCGCTGCTTGAGCCGCTTGATTATCCGAATTTGGTTTACCTTATGAAGAATGCCAAACTCATATTAACAGACTCTGGCGGGATTCAGGAAGAAGCTCCTACTTTTGGCTGTCCTACTTTTGTCATGCGCTATGAAACAGAGCGTCAAGAAGGCATTGATGCAGGAGTTTCGGTTCTTGTCGGAGCGGATTATGGCAAAATAGTGAATCTGTCGGAAGATATATTATCTAAAGAGAAATCCCGGACCCGTTTAAAAGCTCAAAACCCATACGGAACAGGGGATTCCGCAAAAATAATAAGAGAATGTATTGATAATTACTTTATATAATAAAAAAGCAAGCATTAAGCTTGCTATAAATAAGTGTTTTAGGGATATATTAAATTAAAATTATTATTTGATTAATGATAATCGTTCATCAATTTTACGATCAATTTTTTTGAGCATGTTTTGCATCTTTTTATCTTTGGTACGAAGGCATACATCGTCTTCCAGACTCCGCCTGTATTGTCTATACAAAGCAATTTCACGATCTTTTATATCACGTTTAATCAATAAGCTGTTTTCATCATTTGTTTTTCTTATTGAACGCTTTGCTACTGCGATAAGAGCAATCAAAACAAAAACACTCCACAGCACTTTATTCCAGGGGAAAGATTCGCCTACTAAAGTACCTTCACCGTCAAACGGCTGCATTATTACAGACGCAGATTTTACATTTGGTGCTGAAACATATATTTTAACCTTGTTTAATCCTGATTTTTCCACTACTAAATTATCAATAGTTTCAACCCCTTTATACAAAGCATTAACCGTATCTGCTGTTGTTATTCCGGATAATTCCAAAACGATTTCATTTTCTGAAATAACTTTTTTATTAACCCTTGCGAGTTCATCGGTATCTAAAACTATGTTATATCCGTCGCTAATTTTTTCGAGCGTTAATGTATGGAGCTGATTTGATTTTGCATTAACACTCAATACTGACAACGCGAACGCAATCACTATGCTGAGTATTAAGAATATTTTTTTCATGTTCTCTCCTCCCTAATCTCCACATTTATACTAAAACTTTTGGGTTTAAAGAACATCAATCCATGGATTTAAATTTTAATATTACGAATTGTAACAAAAGATAACCATGCTGAAATAAGAAAAAAAATCGAACCTTTATATATATGTAAGAAGACACGAGATATCAGGAGCATATTATGATTTTATTATTCGGTGAAAAGGCACATAAATCAAACAGAAATTCAAACGTAAAGAATCATCCTGTTGAAAATTCAGGGATTTTGGCACGCAGCAATCAGCCAAAAAGTCTTTTAGCCGCTAATGAATATGATATTTATATGTTTTCTGTTCAGGCAGAAATTGATTATGCTCAGTATGCGGGAACCGAAAACTTTATTGCAAGCTCAGGATATGTAAGCGAATATTCACAGGCAATGACAGGAATGAGCGAAATCGGCTCATACACTGAATCATTCGGCGGAGATTTTGGCGGTG
>CACXAK010000132.1 GCA_902765655.1 uncultured bacterium
CAATGCTTTACACGGTAAATACGGAGAAGACGGTTGCGTACAAGGCATTCTTGAAATCTTAAAAATACCTTATGCCGGATGCGGCGTTATGGCAAGTGCAATTTGCATGAATAAAGAATATACAAAAAAAGTTCTTTCGACCTGCAAAGATATTCCGCTTGCAAAATCAGCTTTTGTACGCAAAGGAGATAACCTTGAAGAAAAAACCGCGAACTTGAAATTCCCTGTCATTACAAAGCCGGTATCAGAGGGCTCAAGTTTTGGAATGACGAAAGTTAATACCAGAGAAGAGCTGAGGTCGGCTTACGAAGAGGCAATAAAATATAATGATGATGTTTTAATAGAAGAATTTATTGACGGATTTTTTGTTACAGTCGGGGTACTTGAAAAAGACGGAAAGAATTTTGCAACAGAAATTCTTGAAATCAGACCCAAAAATGAATGGTATGATTTTGAGGCAAAATACACTGCAGGAATGTCAGAGTTTATTATTCCTGCAAGACTGGATGAAAATTTAGCCAAAAAAGTAAAAGAAATTTCGGTAAAATCACATGAAATAGCAGGGTGCCGCGGAGTTTCAAGAGTTGACTTAATGATAAGTAATGATGGGACCCCTTATGTAATTGAAATCAATACATCTCCGGGGATGACAGATACAAGTGATTTGCCTGCACAATGCAAAGTTATGGGTATAAACTATGATGATTTGGTACAAATAATATTAAACGGAGCGGGATTGAATAAATAATGCCTTATGAAAATGATAAAAAAAATATAAATGTTTCAACCTATTCTCAGCAGATCAAAAACGCTGCAGAAATAGGAAAACATTCCGTACATATTAAACAAAAAGAAAGACGCCTTCGTAAAAAAATTAAAAAATTATCAAGGGTTAAAACTTTCCTAAAATTTGTATTGTTTTGTACTTTAGTATGCGGGATATATTTTTTTATTACACTTCCCGGATGGTACCTTAGCGAAGATACATTTTCAAAGCCGGATAAGAACACTGTTGAAATTATTAATAATAAACTGATTCCAACAAATATTATATACAATTCTTTACGACAAATTAGAGTTTTTCATATTCCTATATTTGTAATGTCAGTTGCCCCTATAAAACATGAATTATACAAAATTCCGGCAATAAAATCTGTATATGTTCGCAGATACGGATTTCCCGCAAGAATAAAGATAATTATAAGAGAAAGAACACCTATGGCTGTCATAAAAACAGATCTCAACAAGCTTCCTGTTGCGTTTGTTACAACAGATCATGTTATGGTGACAAATAAGAATTTTATGCATCTTGCAGAATCAGATTCAACGTTAAGAATACTTGTTAAAAATCCTGAGTTTCGTAAAGATTGGACTGTTGAACGTGTGGAATATATTGATAAAATAGCCAAATATATTGAAACTTATTCAAATGAAAAAGTTCAGTATGTAGATATGCGTAATTCTAACGATGTATACATAAAAATCAATTCAACAAATATTAGACTTGGTATTTTGGACAGTTCTGTGTTTGAAAGAATTAAAAGAATATACACAATTCTGCCAAAACTGAACAGTGTAGACGGAGAAGTTAAATATATTGATTTAAGCTGGGATAAGGTTAATTATTTTAAACTCCAGAAAGATAATAAAAATAAAACAGAAGAACAAAAACAAAAACAAGAACAAGAACAATAATGGCATTTGAAACTGAATATAAAAATATAAAAAAAATCGCAAAGGAAGAATTAGAATTTATTGAAAAATACATGATTCTTTGCATTGATGTGCAAAAAGATCTGAGAACCCACATAATAAATTTTCTCACTGCACCATCAAAAAGAATAAGACCGTTAATTTCTGTTTTATTTTATAAATCAATTTATAAAGAAATAAATGAAAATCAGCTGAAGGCACTTGGAGCAGTAGAACTTATTCATAATGCGTCATTAGTGCACGATGATATTATTGATAACAGCGCAAAACGACGCGGATTAAAAACTACCGCAAATGAATTTGGTAATAAACTCGGAGTAATTTGCGGAGATTATTTACTGTCTGTTGCAATGAAAATAGTTACAGAATTGGAATCAATAGAGCTTTTGAAAAACTTTTCCGAAACATTAAATAAAATGTGCATTGGAGAAATTAATCAAAATTTTGACAGATTTAAAATCGGAACAATAGAAAATTATATAGAAAAATCAAAAAATAAAACCGGCTATCTGTTTGAAACCGCAATATTAACACCATTTTTAATCAACAAAATAAAAGATAATAAATTTGCCTCGGAATTTGGTCTTAATACGGGAATTGCGTTTCAGATTCGCGATGATTTGCTGAATATAATCAATATTGATTCATCAAAACCATCAAACAATGATATAAAAGACGGAATTTATAATGCCCCGGTAATTTATGCCGGGAATGTTGAAAATTATATGGACGGAGTTGAAAAAACACGAAGTTTGTTGAATAATTATATAAATAATTCTGACTGCATATTGACAAATTTGCCTGAGAATATTTATAAACAAGGTTTGAAAAAATTTTTGGAGCTTTTAGGTAATGATTAATTTTAAAAATATAAAAGAAAAATATGATGATTTTAACAAAACATGGTGGGGTGAAACAATTTCAACCGTTGTATTTGTCGTTGTAATGGTCATTATAATAAGATTTTTTATTGGAGAAATACGCTGGATACCTTCAGGATCAATGCATCCTACGTTGATTGAGGGTGACAGAATAGTTGTTGAACGTTTTTCAAGATTTTTTACAATACCTAAACGCGGAGATATAATGGTGTTTTATCCTCCAGCGACCAAACTGTCAAGAAAACCGATTCCATTAATTTCAAGATTAACAGGTATTTTGTGCAAAGATGTTGCATATATCAAACGTGTTGTCGGACTTCCCGGGGATAAAATCGAAATTAAATTTGAAAATAACGGAGCAGCTTACGTATATATTAACGACAAAAAATACAATGAAGATTACATAAAAAGTATTTATGAATACCCGCTATGCGCCCCTAAAAATATCCAAAAAGGTTTATTGTCCGATGATCGTGTAATGAAATGCGGGCCGTTTAAACTCGGAAAAGACGAATTTTTTATGATGGGTGATAACAGAGGAAATTCACAAGACAGCAGATATTGGGGAGTATTAAAAAAAGACCGCTTCATAGGGCGTGCAGTCTTTCTGTTTTGGCCTGTTGACCGTATAAAAGTTTTACACAGACTAAAAAATACTATTTAGCTTAGCAGGTGATAATATTTCATATAATCCGCCATTATAGTTGAACTGGTTGCGTTTACAACATTTGCTTTTACAACCTGTTCTTTATCTTGTGTTGTTTTTTGGTCAGTTTTTGTTAAATCATTATTTTGCGGCTGAATCTGTTGAGTTTTTTGCTCTTCTGCTGCTTCAGCAATCATTTCCTGAACCTGAGCAATTATTTGATTATGCAATTTTACATCTCCTGCGTAAGTACCGGTAGACTGAATTCCTGCAATATCAAAATCTTCTAATATAGATTCCCACTGGGAATAATTAGTAATACTTGTGCCTTGTTCCTGAGCTGCCGCCTGTGCTCTTCTCAGTTCCTCGATTGAAGTTATTTCTTCAGCCATCACTATCTCTCCTTGAGTTCTGAATATTCATGTATATAAAAACCAGAAGAATACCATATTTTCAATAAAAAATAAAATCGTAACAAATGTTTATAAATTAATTCAACTTACGTTTTAATTCATTACGAAAGTCTGTAAGCGGACCTACATTTGGATTGCGCATAATCTGATAATACTTCTGTGCATAAGTTACCGGATATTTTGGCACCCAGCTGAATTTTTTATAAATATCAATTGTATCCGCACCATAAGATAACATAAGATCATCGATCGTTTCTTCATGCGCAGGAGATATAGACGAGACCAATTTTAAAACATAATCCGAAAGAGTAAGCACCGAATAACCCGAAATTACTCCCGTTTCTTTTATAAATTTATATAAATTAATTCCGCTATCATCATATATATGCTCTTTTGCATTCTCGGGTAAAATTAATTCTCCTGAATCCGCTTTTTCAATTT
>CACXAK010000133.1 GCA_902765655.1 uncultured bacterium
AATTAAATAATATTCATCATATGTAACATCGAAAAACATAAGTCAAAACGTTTATATGAGATTTTTCCCAAAAGATGTCAGAACATTTACACCGAAACCAAAACAAAATGACAATTCTCAAACAAAATTCGTTCCAAATGCCCTCGATCACCTTTCTGACCCGCACATAAGAAAAGAAATTGATAAAGATAACGACAAGAAATTCCGTGACTTTGATCTGGATGACTTTGTATTTTAATCATTCAGCAAATCTCTGTACTGCTTTGCGTTTGAATCATATCTCAGTTTGGTAATTGCAGCAGTCTCAAGTTGTCTTATCCTTTCTTTAGAATATCCCATTTCTTTCCCGATTTGCAAAAGAGTTTTTGGGTGCTCTGACTCTATTCCGTAGCGCATTGTTAGAATTTTCTTTTCTCTTTCGGTTAATAAGTTCAAAATTTTAGGAAAGTCATCTTTCAATGTTTGATTTATTATGCACTCTTCCGGCGATTCATGTGTATTATCCTCAACAAAATCACCCACAGTTAAATCCTCCGTTACAGGAACTTCTAAACTTATTGGCTCAAGAATTATAGAGTTTTGAATTTTCTTCAGCTGTTTTAAATTAATACCCATAAATTCGCAGATTTCTTCGTCTGTCGGCTGTTTTTTAAGGTTATTTGCCAAATACTTTATCGCAGATTTGTATTTTTTAATTTTATCTATCATATGGATTGGAATCCTGATAGATTTAGAATTATTTGCAATTGCTCTTGTTATTGACTGTTTAATCCACCATGTTGCATAAGTTGAAAATTTAAAATTCCTTCTGTAATCAAATTTTTCAGCAGCCCTCATAAGTCCGATTGAACCCTCCTGAAGTAAATCCATAAAAAGAACTCCGCGCCCTGCATATTTTTTAGCTAAACTAACAACAAGGCGCAGATTTGCCTGGACGAGTTTTTTCTTTGCATTATTATCTTTTTGTTCTTTTATAAGTTTACCCAACTCTTTTTCCTGATCTGTTTTAAGAAGTTTGTAACGGCTGATTTCTTTTAAATAATCCTGTAATATGTCATTTTCAAAAACAATATTATCAAAGTATTTGTTGCCGTCATCATCTAAATTTAATTTCTCATATTCAACAAGCTCAACAGTCATCCTACTACCCTCATAAATAAATAACTTCCAAATAATATGACGATATAGAAATTAAAAAGTTCCATAAACAAAAACTTGACACTAAAATTTGTTTTTGATAATATTATTCTGCTGACAGGTTTAGCTAAAGCTGAAAAATAAATAGTTATAAGGGCGTTTAGCTCAGTTGGTAGAGCGTCTCCCTTACAAGGAGAGGGTCATAAGTTCGAGTCTTATAACGCCCACCATAAAAAACCAAATGACGTTGTTGTTTGGTTTTTTATTTTGGAATTATTTCACAATATAGCTTATTAGTTGTTATTGCCGATGCGTTTAAGGGTTTCATGCTTGTGAATACGACGAGCAATATATACAAAAAATGCAATACCAAGCAGCAGAATAAACGAAATTGCCCATGGGCTGTAAACAATATATTGCAATTTGATTTCAGTCGGTTCTGATTTGCTTAAAACCCAACTATAAGTGCTAAAATCCGTTTCAGGAGCATTATTATATGATGCAAATGCGGGTAAAGTTATCGTAAATTTCGCCTCTAAATTATTAATATCAAACAAGTTATAATCATCATCCACATCAATTTCTTTCGTATTTTGCTGCTTTGAAGCACTTGAAAGTTCAGAAAAATTATCATCATAATTATCAATAAAATCGCTGCTTACATGGGATGAATCCTCTTTTAATAATTCATCATCGCCATATTTTTGAAAATATTCCGGTTTTAAAACCGACTTTGCCGCAGATTCATCAGAACTGTGCAAAACCAGCTTTTTCTGCATAGCTTTTAAATTATAAATCATATCTATATCGTACAATGTTACAAGGAAATTATGTTTTACATCAATATAACGCCCTGATTCATGCTTTGTTGCAAAACCCAAAGACGACAAATCTAAATCATTCTTTAGTAAATTCCTTACACTCTTCTGTGCCGTAATGTTTACTTTTTTTACGGTAGAATCATCTTTAATAGTATATGATTTATCAATAAAAGCAGGTACAGTTGCCTGCATTGCAATGATTTCTTCCGGACGGGCCTGTTTATCTGAGAGCATTTTTATCTGTATATCCGCAGACTTATTATTGTTTATTGATAAATTAGCTTCAATTTTTGAACAGCCGGAAATAAACGGAATTAAAAATATCAGCGATATAAACAGTTTCTTCATGTAAGCCCCCCATGTTATTTTACATAATATCATAACTTTGAACAAATTGTTAATATTTATTCATGATAAAATTTCTGTATGAAAATAAATGATACTTATGCGGTAAATATCGAGAAACTGAGTAATCAGGGATACGGAATTGCAAAAATTGACGGAATTGTTGCATTCATAGAAAACTCGTGTCCGGGAGATGTATTAAATATAAAAGTAACTAAAATAAACAAAAATTATGTTTTTGGTGAAATTTTAGAAATAATCAAACCGTCTGCAGCCAGGATTGAACCGTTTTGCCCTATGCAAAAAGTTTGCGGCGCATGTCAGATACAGTTCATTGATTATGAGCAGCAATTAAATTTCAAAAAAGAAATTGTAGAAGATGCAATGCACAATATTGCAGGAATGTCTTTAAGCATTAAGAAAACAATACCAAGTCCACAAATAAAAAATTACCGCCATAAGATTCAGTATCCGGTATCACAGACTAAAAATTCGAAGCGAATTATTGCAGGTTACTATAAACCGGCATCTCACGAAATTGTAAACATTAAATATTGCCCGATTCAGCCGGAAATCTGTGATAAAATAATTGAATTTATCAGAGAAAATGCAAAGAATTGCAAAATTAGCGGATATAGAGAAAAAAATCACTCAGGGATTTTAAGACATGTTGTTATCAGATATTCTGAGAAAAATCATAACTGCCTTGTAACACTTGTTGTAAACAGTAAAAATGCCGCTGAGAATATAAAAGATTTTTGCAGGGTGCTATTTGATAAATTTGATGAAATTTCGGGTGTTTGCATAAATTTAAATTTCAACAAAACAAATGTAATTATGGGAAACGATACAATATGTGTTTGCGGGAAAGATTATATTGAAGAAGAATTATGCCAAAAGACATTCCATATTGGCTCTGACACATTTTTTCAGGTAAACCCGAAAAGCGCAGAAAATATATTTAATTATATTCAAGAATTTATAAAATCGAATTACGATTCCCCTATTGTACTTGATGCGTACGCAGGAATCAGTGCAATTGGAATATGTATATCGGATTGCGCAGGCAAAGTTGTAAGTATTGAAGAAAACAAAAAATCCGTAGAAATGGCAATAGAAACGGCAAAATTAAACAATATAAGCAATATTGAGGTTCATGACGGCGATGCAGGCGAGTATTTTAAAAACGAAAAAAGAAAATTTGATGTTGTTATTCTTGATCCACCGCGCAAAGGTTGTACTTTGGAATCGCTAAACTATGCAAAAAAATTGTGCAAAGGGCATATTATTTACGTTTCGTGCAATCCTGCAACTCTTGCAAGAGATTTAAAAATTTTAAAAGAAATGAATTGTGAAGTTGAATCTGTTCAGCCATTTGATATGTTTTGCCACACTTATCACATTGAAAATGTTGCAATTATTAAGGTTTTATAATGCAGAGCCAATCAGTTCAAGTTTTTGCTTCTTATTAAGTTTATGTTTAATTCTGTATTCTTCCTTTTGGGCATCTGATTTAGAACTAAATTCTTTTTGATAAACTATTTTTAGCGGCTTATTTGCGCGAGTATATTTTGCCCCTTTACCTGACAAATGTTCTCTGAATCTTTTTTCAACATTGTCTGTATAACCGCAGTACAGGGTATCTCTTTGTGTTAATAAAATATAAACGTAATATTTTTCAGCCATATTTATATAATATTACTATTTTTACATATTTGGTATAAACTGAATGTATGAAAAATAAATATGGAATTTGCTATAATAATAC
>CACXAK010000134.1 GCA_902765655.1 uncultured bacterium
CAAATCAGAGTTGTTGTTTGCGACATTCCGGATACCCCGGGAGAAGCAGCAACACTGTTTGGAAGTTTAGCAAAAGAAAATATTTCTGTTGATATGATTATCCAATCTTATGCCAGAAAAGTTAAAAATGATATTGCATTTACAATTAATAAAGAAGATTTGCAAAAAACTCAGGAAATTCTCTCAGCCGTAAAAGAAAAATTAGGTGCCGGTGATGTAAGTTTTGATGATAATATTGCAAAAGTTTCAATAATTGGTGCAGGTATGATTGACCGTCCGGGTATCGCATCTACAATGTTTAAAACGCTTGCGGACTCAGGTATTAATATTCGTATGATTTCAACATCAGAAATTAAAATCAGCTGTTTAATTAATAAAGAAGATGCGCAAAAAGCTGTTAAAGCTTTGCATGAAGTCTTTAATCTCGGTTGTGATGAAATTGCGGAAGTAAAAGGTACACTTCCTGACGTATAATTACTTATTTTTGTCAAAATTCATCAAAAGCCAATTGAATCTTTCTTTGCCTACTAATTCTGATTTCAGAGCCAAGTCTCTTGCTTCTGTATTATCACTTAAGCTAAATTCAGGATTACAAATTACCTTGAATTTATGACTGTCTCTTATTTTATCGAGTTCGAATGTATTATACGATTCGGATATTTTTTGAGAAATCATTTCAGATAATGATGACATGTGATGTTTTCTGAGCGCTTTATCAAGAGCAAATCCTAAAGGCCCTGTAACAATCAATCCGTTTGCGCCTTCATTTTCCTTAATAACAGCAAATTTTGCTAAACTTGATGCATATTTATCTATCGCTGTGTATCTTGCGTGTTTAAAATCTCTGGAAAAATCATCTGCAACTTTGATATTGTTTTCATCATGTAAAGCATAAATATTTTTGTAAATCAGCTCACTTTTTGGGTCTGCAGAATCTTTCGGCGAAAGTTTTTTCAGGGATAATAGCAGATTTTTTAATTTTTGTCCCTGAGCATTATTCGGGATTCGGAATATTTCGGATGTTACAACCTGACCTATTCCGCAGCTTGCGATTTCAGGAACAACCTGCTTATTAATACCCATTGCATTACAGAAATTGTTAATAAGTTTAGAAGCTGAAGCGCCTGCATTCGCAATCTTTACAAGTCCCTGTTCATTAGTAAAATAGCTGCTGCCGGTTGCATCAACTATTGCGGCTGCATCAGTTATTGCCCTGATATTAGAGATTCCGCAGCCGCCTCCTGTTATTGCAACAGAATAATGATCTCCTGCGTGCAGCATATTTTTGTCAAACAATTTTTGGGCTATGGCTAAACCGCTTCCCATTGAATCTTGGAATAAACGGACTTTGAAATCTTTGGCAATTTTTACCCCGTTTTCTTTTAAAAACTTGGGCATAAGATTAAAATCTATATCGCTCATCCCGACACCATTTGCACCTCTTATGTTATCGGCATAAAGAAGTTTGTTATCGTATACTGAACCCGGCATAAAAAATACGGCTTCTTTGACTGTAGAATCCTTTGGATTTACGGCTAATCCTTCTTTATAGCAATCGGCCATTTTTTTAGAAAGTTTTTGTAAAAAATCCTGTGTGCCTTCGTAAATTCTTTTACCCTGCGTATTTACTACATCTTTCATTTTGAATATTGTATTATTTGATTTATTTTCGATAAGCAGTGCTTTTAATGAATTTTCCCCGACACTACCGCCGACATCTATAAGAAAACGGCTTGAAAATGACGGATTTTTTCTGTTCGCAGAATATGAATTACTAATGCCAATAGGACTAATTTGCATGATATATACCCCCTTATAAAATTCAATATATCATGCTTAAAAAACTCTAAAAATATTTTTTGCGCAAAAATTTACAACCAGTCAATTAACCGTTTAAATTCTCCAAAATCAAGGTCCATTATTTCTTGCCCGAATTTTTTGACCAAAAATTCAACTCCAAGATTATATGTTAACGGTTCCTTTTTATATCCCGTTTTTTTAAATAATTCGGTTGAAAAAGTTTTATTTTCCTGATCATAAACTTCACTGTAATTCAAACCTTGTTCTATGCAAAACGGGACCTTCAGAACATTACGTTTTTCATATTCATCTTTATCGTAATATGAAAGCCCAAATGTTCTGCAAATAATCATTCTGTATGGATACACGCTGCATCTGTGATTTATTAAAAACGGGCATTTGTGCATAAAAATTTTATCTGTGCATTTTTCTTTTTCAATTTTAAGCGCAATAGTATTATTTACAATTTGTTGCTGAGTTTCTCGGTCTAAACTCATGAAGCCGATTTTTAAAAATTCAAATTCTAATTCAGAGCAGGGATATTCTCCTTTTTCACAACATAATGAACATCCTTCTTTACAGTGAATGTATTCTTTTTGATCTTCAAAATGGCTGTTTATACGCTCCATAATAACGCGAATAAACTGATAAAATTTATCCATTCGTTCCTGTTCAACCATCAGTAATGCCTTTCTCCGGAGAAAAATACATATCCGACAAGTAAAATTAAAACACCTATTACACCGAATATTTTAAATTTTAAAATAAGAACAGTGATTAAAACACCGATAATTGCAAGGACAATTGCCATTTTGGCATAATGTTTTATTCTTTCCATTTTACGTTCATGTAAATATTGAAGGGCCATTTTTTCAATATTTGATTGTCTTTTTGCTTTTTCTTCAGTTTCTTCCGAAATTATATTTGAATTTTTCAATTCTTCAACTGCATCTTCATAAGTTCTGTTTACATAGCGTTCAACAACGCTCAATACAACATTGTCAGGGGCTTTATTCTGAACACAGGCGTACATAACTTCCCAAGTTGTATACCAAATTTTTTGCATAACAATGCGCCAGTATTTTGGAGGGATTCCTGAACGAAATAAATCAATTTCTTTGTGAAAAGACCATTCAGCCATGATTTGAATGTATGTGCAATGTTTTTCAAAATCCAAACTCTGAAAAATCGGTTCTTCCTGTAAGGAGCGGGCCAAAAGAACGGATGATTTTTTAATATTTTGTACCAGATAATCTCGTTGAAGTTTATTTGTATCTTCGGGAAATGCAGAGCTCATTTGAGATATCATTCCCTCAATATATTTCACATATTTTTGTTTTAATTTTACCTCTTCCATTCTGATATTATAAATGAGAAGCGATAATAATTTGTCATATATATAGTGTAAATATTAAAATTTAAGAACTTGAATCATTGCTATGTATATGATAGGATATACTTATGGTACAAATACACTAGTGAGGTATTAAATGAAAAGTTCAACAGTTAGAAGATCAGGTTTATCAAAGGAATCACTTGATATAATAGAAAATTTGGCAAATGAAACTCCAGCAGAATATACTGCACATACAGAATCAGATTCTTATAATGCGCCGAGCGAATATTACAGAGAAACTGAAAGAAACAGTGTTGATAATAAATCAAAAGAAATTGATTTATTATGGCAAACATTCAAATCTGCGCAATTTAACACAAATTCTACATTTATGCATGTACTTAGCGGATTTATACTTGGTGTAATTACAACGATTTTAACTGTTTCTATTTTTGGAATGTTTGCAGCAAATTCTGATAATGCAGCTCTAAAAAATAAATTCGCATTTGGTTCAGCACAGACTGGAAGTCAAAAAATTGAAGATGATGTTGATGTTTCAAGGATTTCAAAAGAACAGAAAATTCCTGCTGATGAAGTTGGTTCATCTGCTGTAATAATTAAAGAAGTTCCGGAATTACCAAAAGCAGAAAAAAGTGAAAAACCGGTAAAAACAGAAAAAATAAAAAAAGTTAAAAAAGAAGTTACTCAGGAAGCGAAAGCACCATCACAAACCAAAAAATATGTCATAAAAGAAGGTGATACAGTAGAAGCGATTATTATTCGCAACTATGGTTCGTACACTCCTGCAAGAGCTGAAGCTATTATGAAGGCAAATAATTTGAAAGACCTCGATCACATCAGTATTGATCAGGAATTACTTTTACCGATTGAAAAATAGAAGGTTTTAAATGAAAAAACTTTTAGT
>CACXAK010000135.1 GCA_902765655.1 uncultured bacterium
TTATGTTTATACAATTCTCACACTCATTACAAGGTGAAATTGTAGGCCCTTTTTCACAATTTAAAGATTTAGCGAATATACGTGCGGTAGACGTTTTGCCGGTACCTCTCGGTCCGGTAAACAAGTACGCATGGGCAATTCTGTCAGATTCAATTGCATTGGTCAAAGCTTTTTTTACATGTTCCTGCCCGACAATTTGCTCCAACGCCTGAGGTCTGTATTTACGATATAAAGGTACATAATTTTTATTCATGATAATGTTATTATATCAAAGCAAAATCATTTATACAATAATAATTTTTTTGCCCCCTTTTAGGGGGAAATGCCTCAGGCAAAGGGGGTTATATCGATGAATTTAATTAAACCAAATAAACTCAAAAAAGGCGATACAATAGCTATAATTGCACCGGCAGGGAATGTCGAAAAAGATAAAATACTAAATTCCGTAAGATATTTTGAAAATTTAGGCTATAAAATTAAACTCGGTAAAAATATTTTTAATCAGGACAGATACCTTGCGGGAAACGATGAAGAACGTCTTGAAGATCTGCATGAGGCATTTGCAGACAAAAAAGTAAATGCAATTTTCTGCGCAAGAGGGGGCTACGGATCAATAAGACTAATAAACAAAATAGATTATGAACTTATTAAAAATAATCCCAAAATTTTTTGCGGATATTCGGATATTACGGCACTATCTTTAATGTTTTTAAAAAAAACGGGTTTAATTACATATTCAGCCCCAATGCCTAAAGGAGATTTCCAGCCTGATAATATAGATAAATTTACAGAAAATAATTTTTGGAGTGCACTTACAAATGACTCGTTGACAATTACTGCACATAATCTAAAAACATACAAAAGCGGAGAAGCTCAGGGTATCTTATGGGGCGGTAATTTAGCAACAGTTTGCTCTTTATGCGGAATTGATTTTATTCCTGATGAGAAATTTATATTTTTTGCTGAGGATTTAAATGAGCCTGTTTACAAAATTGACCGCTCATTCAGACAACTTCTGAATATTGATAAATTCAGACAAAATGTTTCTGCAATAGTTTTAGGCGATTTTTTAGGAGTTGATGAATACAAAGACCAACTTGATACATTATTTAATGAAATTGCACAGGAATTAAATATTCCTGTTTACAGCGGATACCAAATTACACACGAGAAAACAAAAGTTACTCTTCCAGTCGGGGGAAAGTGCAAATTAGAAAAAGGAATTTTAAACATTTTTTATTAAAAAATCCGAAACTACCCTACCGGACTGGAAAAATTACTAATGTTTTAATGCAATCAGATATAAATAATCTTCTATGAGTTCGTTTTTTAAAGGTTTTTGTTCAAATAACAAAAACTTGAACAACACAAGGAGGTTAAAATGTCAATTAAAAAACTAACTGCGGCAGCAGCGATTGCTGTTGGAATAGCAACATGTTCCTTGAATAGTGCAATGGCTGCCTGCCCGTGTACACAAAATGAAACGCTGCCTGTTGTTACAGGTCCGTCAGATTGTGCAAAACCGCAATGTGACAAGTGTAAGCGTTCAAAAGCTGATTGCGGATGCAAGAAAAAAGCATGTCCAGTTAAAACACCATGCAATGACGAAATAAGCTGCGATAAGCCGGCAGTTCCGTCTCAAGCACTTTGTCCTCAATCAGATAAACCTGACAGAGCCGAAATGAAACAGGTTTACGGATATCCACAGGCAATTTACGGGACAAATAACTATGTCGGAGAATCAGCTAATTCAATCTTTTCAACAGAAACTGCAATGAAAGGTTGTCCTGCATCAAGATTATCATCTGACATAGCAGGCACAACTATTTCAACGCAAACACAAAGCCAAATTACAGGCGCTGCAGCATCAATGCCTTGTTTAAACGAAATACCTAAATGCAACAACGGCGTCAGCGTAAAAATGGGTGAAAATAAAGGTTGCCCAATTGACATAAAATCAGCAAATTCAATAAATGCAATAAAGAAATCACTTGTTCCTTACACAATTAATGAAAACATAACAGGGGCAGCGGCACCGGCATACAACGGAGGGTGCATGTTTCCTGACGTACCCAATGGTTATTGGGCTGCATGCGATATCGATAAACTTGCGATAAATGACGTTGTTGTCGGCTATCCTGACGGTATGTACAGACCAAACCGAAATATTTCCCGTGCTGAATTTGCAACTATGCTTGTTAAAGGTTTTAACATGAACGCACACGGCGCAACTACATCGAAATTTTCTGATGTATCAAGAAATAACTGGGCAAATGCTGCAATTGCAAAAGCAGTTGATGAAGACTTGCTCAGAGGTTATCCAAATCACACATTTAAACCAAAAAACAATGTAACACGTGTTGAAGCATTAACTTCTATTTCAAAAGGCATGAGCTGCGATATTGACTCTTGCAAAGCAGATGAAATATTGAGTAAATATGCAGATGGTAATTTAGTTCCAAACTGGGCAAGAATTCCTGTTGCTAAATCATTACAAAACGGCGCTTTAAGTGACAGCCCAAATCCGAACCTTATTATGCCTAACAGAGATGCAACAAGGGCTGAAATTGCCTCTATGATGCAAAATACAAGGGTTGCCCTTGGGTATGACAAGAACCCGCAAACTGCAAACAATGTCTGCCCTGCTTGTCCTATAGAGAAAAAAGCATTAATTGAACAGGAAGAAATCGTAAAAATTCCTACATTGAAACTTTCTATGATAGATCAGGTTAATGCAAAATCCTCCCACGTCGGACAATACTTCAGAGCAAATACTCTTGAAGACGTCACAATAAACGGTGTTAAATATCCTTGCGGTTCGACAGTCACAGGTCAGGTTGTTGAAGTCATCAGACCCTCAGGATGTAACAAGGGCGCTTTAAAACTTGCATTCACAAGCATTACAAACGGCAAATGCAAAACAAAATTACCAAAACAAATTTTGCAGGCACAGGTTAATAAGCAGAAAAACTTAAATCCTGTAGCACGGCTTGTACAAATGCCATTTACATGGGCCGGTTCTCTTGTCGGCGTAGTTGGCAGAACAGCAGGCGGCATATTGACTAATGTTGGTAACGCAGCTGAAAACGTAACAAATGATGCCGGTTACATGTTAGGTCACTCATTCTCAGGTCAGTTTGGAGCTGCATCAAGAAGCTTGGCTGACGGGGTATTTGAAACAGTTAAAGCCCCTGTTGATTTAACAAGAACAGCCGTTTCAGGTACAATGGGATTATTCCAGACAACTGGCGATGAATTTGCTTACCTTGTTGACCCGAGAGGGTACAAAATCTCGGCAGTCAACCCAAGAGAACACATTACAATCGCTTTTGGCTGTAACGAATAAAATATAAGATAAAACTTATATAAATTATAAGGTGCGGGAAACCGCGCCTTATTTTTATATGTTTATTGATTTTTATTTTCATGATATAATATTCTCACCTGATTAGGGAGAGAAAAATGTCAAGATCTTACGAATCATATAAAAAACAAAGAGCAGAGCACGGTTCCGCTAAAGAAAAAAGGAATGAAAAAACATCTTCAAACAAATTTTTTACATTTCTGAAAATGTTTATAATTGTATTTTCAGCGTTATTTATTGCGGGTTTTGTTGCTCTTAATCTGTATCTTTCTTCTCTCCCGCCAATCGAAAATCTTAATGATTTCAGACCAAATATAGTCACCAAATTTTACTCTTCTGACGGGGAAATTATAAAAACATTTACGGCTTATACTTATGACAAAATAGAATTAAAAGACGTTCCCGATAACCTAAAAAAAGCAATAATAGCTACGGAAGATAAAAATTTTTATCACCACAAGGGGTATGATTTATTAGGGATAATAAGATCGTCTATACAAAACGTAATTGCTATGCAGGCAGTGCAGGGAGCCAGTACAATAACACAACAGCTTGCAAGAATATTATTCTTATCAAATGAAAGAACTATTACAAGAAAAGTTAAAGAGCTTGAAGTTGCCACCTAAAACGTATTTTAATAAAAAACTAAATCAACTAACATTACCTGAACTTGCACTCATAGCAGGACTTCCGCAAGCTCCGTCGGTTTACAATCCATACAATAACAAGGATTTAGCAAAACAAAGACGGAATCAGGTACTCAAAAGAATGCTTGCGATGAAATTTATCACAAAAGAAGAATACGATAAAGCTGTTGAATCAGAAATAAAGCTTAGTAACGTACCTCAACTATACACTACAAACAAAGCTCCGTATTTTAGTGATTTTGTAATGAATGAATTGGAAAAATTGGGCTTCCACGAAACAGAAGTTATTCACGGGGGCTACAAAATTATTACAACACTTGATGCAAAAGCTCAAGAAAAAGCCAATGAAGCTATTTTAGCCGATATGAAATCATACGGACTTACAAATAAATCACAACAGGCAGCTGTGTTTTCATTTAGTCCAATCGATGGAAAAATTTTGGTATACGCCGGAGGTAAGAATTATGGCGAATCTCAATATGACAGAGTTACACAGGCAATCAGACCCCCAGGTTCAGCATTTAAACCGATTGTTTATGCAGCAGCTTTAGAAAAAGGATTTTCACCAAATGATATCGTAGATGATAGTCCTGTAACACTTTCTAAATGGTCACCAAGAAATTACGGTAATAAATATAGAGGAAAAATCCCGCTATATAAAGCACTAATGGTTTCTTCAAACGTATGTGCCGCAAGAATAATAAAAGAAGTAGGGGTACACTCTGTTATTCAGCTTGCGAGATTATTAGGGATTACAACTCCGCTTGAAAAGGATTATACTATTTCATTGGGCTCAAACGGAGTAAAATTATTTGAGTTTGTTCGTGCATACGGGGCATTTGCAAACGGAGGGTATGTAGTTGAACCATATGCAATTGAAAGAGTTGAAGATTCAAGAGGCAGAGTTTTATATAAAGCCGGAGAAACAAAATCTTCACATCAGTTGAGCAATAAAACGGCAGCTGAAATGACAGCAATGATGAAAACCGTAATTACAAGCGGCACCGGAAGAGGCGCAAGCATTGGCAAGCCGGCTGCCGGCAAAACCGGAACAACAGATGATTACAAAGACGCATATTTTGTCGGCTACACCCCTGATATAGTGACGGGTGTCTGGGTCGGGGATGACAACAATAAAAAAATGCATGGTCTTACAGGAGGTACAATACCTGCAAAAATATGGAAAGATATCATGACAGTTGCAACCGAAAAATACGGTAACAAAGATTTTAATTACCCTGAAGTAAAACTTAATGAAAAAGGTAAACCTATTTCAGAAGAAGATGCTGAAAATGAATCCATTTCAAAAGATGACGAACAACTTTTAAAAGAAGCAAATGAATTAAAAGAAAAAGCACTTGAAAGTGTAAATAACCAACAACCTGCGGCACCGCAGCCGAAGGAAGAAGCAAAAACTCAGGCCCCAGTTCCTCATACGCCGCAAATTCCGATTGCAGTTCCTGAAAGTTTGAGATAGAGTACCATAAAATTCTTGCTTGTGATATTCTTTAATTATGTTTACAGGGATAATTGAAGAAACAGGTACAATTAAGTCTTTTGAAAAATTAGCATCAGGAGCTTTGCTGACTATAAACTGCGATAAAATTCTTGATGATGTTCACATTGGAGACAGTATTTGCGTAAACGGCGTTTGCCAAACCGTTATAAAATACGACAATAACTCATTTACTGTAATGTTAAGTGGCGAAACACTTGATGTTACTACATTTTCTGATGCTAAAAAAGGCGACTGTGTAAATTTAGAAAGAGCACTTACATTAAATTCAAGACTGGGCGGGCATATAGTTTCAGGGCATACAGACTGTATCGGAGAATTTATTTCATCCGAGAAACATTCAGAATTTCACAATTTAAAATTTAAAGTTTCTAAAGCAATTGAAAAATATATTGTATATAAAGGGTCTATAACAGTAAACGGAATCAGCTTAACAGTTTCAGACATCAATAATGATATTTTTTGCACCGCAGTAATTCCTCACACATACAACAATACGAACTTACAATATTTGAAAAACGGGGATTCTGTAAATATAGAAACAGACATCTTAGCAAAGTATATTGAAAAAATAACAATGTTTGAAGATAATAAAAGTAATATAAGTTTGGAATTTTTGAAAGATAA
This sequence comes from uncultured bacterium, assembly GCA_902765655.1. Taxonomy (GTDB): domain Bacteria; phylum Cyanobacteriota; class Vampirovibrionia; order Gastranaerophilales; family Gastranaerophilaceae; genus Zag111. The sequence goes on from CACXAK010000135.1 coordinate 6,155, forward strand.
CGGATTTGTGTAATGGAAGAAAAATTTAGATTTGACAAAATAGAAGAAGCAATCGAAGATTTTAAAATTGGTAAACCAATTATAGTTGCGGATGATGAAGACAGAGAAAATGAAGGCGATGTTATTGTTTCTGCTCAAATGGTAACACCGCAAATCGTAAACTTTTTGGCAACAGAAGCACGCGGACTGATTTGTCTTGCGATTTCAGGCGAAATAGCCGATAAATTGGAATTACCGCAAATGGTAAACCAAAATACCGAAGAAATGAAAACTGCATTTACCGTTAGTATTGATGCAAATGAAAAATACGGAGTTACAACAGGTATTTCTGCTTTTGACAGAGCAAAAACAGTTGAAGTTGCAATAGCTCCCGATGCAATGCCGTCAGATTTAAGACGCCCCGGGCACTTATTCCCATGTGTAGCCAAAAATGGCGGGGTTTTAGAAAGAACAGGACATACAGAAGCAGTTGTTGATTTGGCGAAAATATGCAACCACAGACCGGCAGGACTAATGTGTGAAGTTATTGCTCCTGACGGGCACATGGCAAGACGCGATTATTTGAGAGAATTTGCCGACAAATTCGGTCTGAAATTTATCACGGTTTCTGAGCTTATTGCATACAGATTAAAATCAGAAAAACTCGTAACAAGAGAAGCAGAGGCAAATCTCCCTACAAAATACGGAGATTTTAAGCTAATAGGTTATAAAAACCATATCAACGGGCATGAACATGTAGCATTGGTCAAAGACGACGGTTCTGATAAGATTCCTGCCGTACGAGTTCACAGTATGTGTTTAACAGGAGATATATTCCACAGTTTAAAATGCGACTGTAATTCACAGCTGCATAATGCATTGCGATATATAGAAGATTATGGCAAGGGTGCAGTTGTTTATCTTACAGATCACGAAGGCAGAGGAATAGGGCTTTGTAATAAAATTAAGGCATATAAATTACAAGAACAAGGTCAGGATACAATTGAAGCAAACATCTCTCTTGGATTTAAATCAGATTTAAGAGATTACGGAACAGGGGCACAGATTATACGCGATTTAGGATATAAAAGTTTTAATTTAATCACAAATAATCCTAAAAAAGTCATCGGTTTAGAGGGTTACGGATTAAAAATAAACGATATAATAAAAGTAGAATCGGAAATTACACCATACAATAAACGATACATCGATACTAAAAGAGAACGAATGCATCACACCATATAAGGAGAAGTAAATGTATAGTACAAAGCTTTTAACCCGTGAAGATTACGAAAACTTTGAGATAGTTTATGACGATTTTTGTGCAAAAGCAAAAAAAGAATACAATAAAGCACATCCTTATGAAATACACACAATTAGGAAACACCGGCATTGAAGTCAGCCGCATCTGCGTCGGCTGCATGTCGTATGGTAAGCCCTCGGAGGACTTCCACCGGTCGAGGCCGGCCTCCTCCGATTTGCTCTTCTTGTCAGCCATGTGTCGATACCTTCTGTACAGGGGACATGCCCCGGCTCATAAACGGGTGAAATTATAGACCACTTGCGGGACGCAAATTTCTTGCCCCGCTCGTCGATTACCAGTCCTGTGCCGCTGGACAGGAGAGCCAATCGCTCTCGAAGGCGGCGTAGCGGCCCTCGATGATCGCCTCGCGCGCACGGCGCATGAGGTCGAGAAGGAAGTACA
>CACXAK010000136.1 GCA_902765655.1 uncultured bacterium
CATACAAATAATTGACATAAATCCAAAAAATGTGTAATATAATCGTTAAGTAACATAAATGTTATAGTATTAAAAAAAGAAAGGTTATGAACTATGAAAAAAAGATCAGGTTTTACTTTAGCTGAAGTTTTGATCACATTAGGGATTATCGGCGTAGTTGCTGCAATGACTATTCCTACATTGATTCAAAACACTAACAGCGTAAGATTTGCAACACAGTTCAAAAAATCAATTTCTACTTTGTCTCAGGCAGCTTTGATGGCTCAGGCACAGTATGATATTGATTATGCTGGAACTTCAGTTGCAAGTGATTCTGCTGGTGTAACTGCACAAAATACAACTGGTACGGGTTGTGCTGCTCAAACTGTTGCAGCAGGAAATTATACTATTTGCGGTATTTTAAACAATACATTAGCAGGTCAAACTTATCAGGGTGCTTACAGTGAAGTTAAAGGTGCTGATAATACGGCTCTTTACAAGGATGCAGTTACAATGAAGACAACATCTATACCAATGACTAACATGTATGTATATGCGCTTTCTGATGGTTCATTTGTCGGTTTTGACAAAACAGCTAAAAAATGCAGTTTAGGTGCAGGTAATGTTTTGAATGACACAATGCTTACTACAGGTGCTTTGAAAGATTGCTTAGGTTTCATTGACGTAAACGGAGCTAAGCCGCCAAACACAGAAGTTACTTGTTCTAATGATACAGCTGCGTTGACTCCTAACACACCTTGTGCTCTTGCAGCTACCGGCTCTACTATTGGTGATATTTACCCAATCGTATTCCACGATGGTGTTGTTGAACCGGCTACAAATGCTGCTAAAGCTACACTTGCAAGAGGTAAGTAATCAGAGTTATACATTAGTATAATAGTTTAAAATTACGGGAGAAGAACATTTTGTTCTTCTCTTGTTGTATATTCCCTCACCAAACGGGGAGGGGTGGGATTTTGTGTTATAACAAAAGCATGGATAATAAATACATAAAAGCGCGTATACTCAGAAGAAATATGACCTCGCAAGAACAAAAATTGTGGACATATTTACGTAAAAATCAAATAAATAATTGCCGGTTCAGACGCCAATATCCTATTGGTAATTATATTGTAGACTTTGTTTGTCGTGCAAAAAAACTGATTATAGAAGTAGATGGCGGACAACATAATGGAATTAACAATATAATTAATGATTCAGAACGCACAAAATACTTGGAATCTTTGGGTTTTAGGGTAATTAGATTTTGGAATAATGAAATAGACAAAAATATTGAAGGTGTTTATAACGAAATTGTAAAGTATTTAAAATAACACTGTTCCCCATCCCACCCTTCCCCAATCGGGGAAGGAGTAATATTCCCTCCCAAAACGGTGAGGGTATGAAGTTTTTTGCATTATCCAATTATAAAATTTTGTTAAAATAAGGCATTTAACCACAATTTATGGTATATACATGTTGATAAACAGGAGAGATAGCTATGGTTCAGGTAAAACCCTTAAACGGAATTTTTTATAATGCGGAACAGGTTGATATAAATGATGTGATTGCTCCACCGTACGATGTCATCGATAAAAATTTGCAAAATGAATTGTATGACAAAAGCAGATATAACATTGTCAGACTGATATTAAACCGAGAGCAAAATCCGTATCAGGATGCAAAAAATAATTTTTACAGCTGGCTGGATGAAAAGGTTTTGGTCACTTATGACAGGCCGTTTATTTTATATCTGATTCAAAAGTATAAAAATAATAAAGGTGAAATTATAGAGAGAAAGGGCTTTATCGCAAGAAATAAAATTGAAGAATTTTCATCTAAAAAAATTCTTCCGCATGAATACACAATGGGCGGCCCTAAACAAGACCGTCTGAATCTTGTAGAAGCAACAGGCGCATTTTTCTCTCAAATATTTATGGTTTACAATGATAAAGAACAAATTATTGAAAATAAAGTTGCTAAGAAGTATTTATTTCAAAAGCCGTTTATAGATGTTACAGACAGTTATGGAGTTCAGAATATCTGTTATATTATTGATGATTCTGAAGATATAAAAATTATTGAAGAAACGTTGAAAGATAAAACTCTGTTAATTGCTGACGGTCATCACAGATACGAAACATCTATGAATTATTCAAAACTTTATCCTGATAATGAATATGCAAAGTATGTAATGAGTTATTTTACAAATGCCGCGGATGAAAATTTGGTTATTTATCCGACACACAGAATTATTGAAAAAGAAGTTACGCCAAAAGATTTGTTGGGAAAAGTCGGGAAATATTATGATATAGAAATTTGTACTGACAAAGATATTTTTCTTGATAAAATTGAGGTCGAAAATAAAAAACAAATTACAACCGGACTGATAATTAAAAATGATGAAAATTATTATATTCTCAAATTAAAAAAAGATGTGCAAAAATCAATAGAAGCTCCGGAAGTGTTGCAAAATCTTGATTTGACGGTATTACATGAATTGGTACTTAAAAAGGAGCTTGGTTACAGTTCGGATGAACTTATGGCGCAAAACGGTATAAAGTACGAAAAGCGTGAAGATGTGGCATTTGAATCCGTAAAAAAAGATGCGTCAGCTTGCTTTATCATGGCATATCCAAAAATGGGAGATATTATAAGAATTTCTGAGCAGGGTTATCGTATGCCTCAAAAATCAACTTATTTTTATCCGAAATTGTTGTCAGGACTTTTAATAAATATGTTAGAAAACAAGAAACTAAATTAAAGAAATTAAAAATGGAAAATAAAAGACCGGTATGGACATCAAAATACGCATTTATTGTTACTGCAGTTGGTTCCGCCGTTGGACTGGGCAATATATGGCGATTTCCTTATGTTATGGGGCAAAATGGTGGTGCAATATTTTTGGCAGTATATATTTTGCTTATTTCGACAATATGTTTTATACCTTTAATGAACGAGCTTTATATTGGTAAACTCACTAAAAAAGAATGTGTTGGGGCGTATGAATCCATAAATCCTAAATTTAAGTTTTTTGGGATTCTTAATCCTGTTACGGGAATTTTGATAGCCGCATTTTATTTTATAGTTGGCGGTTGGATTATAAATTATATTTGTAAAAGCTTTGTTAATGCGCAAATAGTTGATTATGGAGAATATTTTTCATCTTTTATCCAACAGCCCTTTTATCCTTGTGTGCTGACCTTAGCTTTTTTGTTTATATGTATATTTTTTGCGGCAAGAGGTTTGAAAAACGGTATCGAGAAAGCAAATAAATTTTTAATGCCGTTGCTTGCCGTAATATTAGTGTTTCTTGTAATAGTTTCGTTAAATCTCCCGAATGCATCTGCGGGGTTAGAATATATGTTCAAGCCGGATTTTTCCAAGCTTAATTCTCATATGGTATTGGCTGCACTTGGTCAGGCGTTTTTCACTCTGAGTATCGGGATGGGTGCACTGTTAACTTACGGTAGTTATATTGAAGAAGATAAAAATTTAACAAAATCAGTTTATACTATAATATTGTCTGATACTGCGTTTGCACTTTTAGCAGGAATAATGATTTTTCCTGCGGTGTTTTTTTTGAAGAGTCGGAGAAACGGCCTCCGGCCGGAAGTGCCGGAGCTGCATGAAAAAAAACGGCTTTGTTTTTGAGGCTGCTTTTTGGGAACGGGAGGGGCCGGGGCGGCTGCGCAGGGGAAGGGAACGAAAAGGACTGTCCGCGCCGTTCCGGGCGAGCGGGGTGGATAAGCAAGGGGAACGAAAAGGACCGTCCCCATCGTTCCCTCAGAACTTGATCAGCTCGTAGCTGCGGGTGCCCAGGCCGATCTTTTCGCCGTGGGCGAGGGTGTTCCTCCAGCGGACGTTCGGGTTGCTGTCCAGGAAATGGTCATGATGGCAGTGCCAGTCCGGACGGGCCAGGTTGTCCCCCAGCTGGCTGTTGCGGATGGGCTCCGCCGCGAGGCAGAGATCCGCGCAGGCCTGATCCAGGGCCACGGGATCAAAGGAGGCCAGCATGCCCTGATCCGGCAGGATGGGG
>CACXAK010000137.1 GCA_902765655.1 uncultured bacterium
TAAGAATAAATTTATCCGAACTTCTTGATAAAATTTATGATATTCAGCGTCTTGCAACAAGAATGAGCAATTCTTCCGCTAATCCGAAAGATTTTGTCAGCTTAAAACTTTCTCTTTCTGTTTTGCCTGAACTTCTTGAATGTACAAAGGATTTGGAATATGACATGTTTTCAAAAATTCGTGAATATTCCGAAGAAATCAGCGATTACGTTCAAATGATTGAAAATACCATTGTTGATAATCCTCCGATGATTTTGAAAGAAGGCGGAATAATAAAATCCGAAGTCAGCGGAGAACTCGATTATTTCAGAGATTTATTAACCGGCGGAGAAGAATGGCTAAAGAGTTTTGAAGAAAAAGAAAAAGAAAGAACAGAAATAAAAAATTTAAAAATCGGATATAACAAAGTATTTGGATATTACATTGAGGTTACGAATTCAAATCTTAATATGATTCCTGATGATTATATAAGGAAACAAACTCTTGTAAATGCCGAAAGATTTATAACCGAGGAACTAAAAAAACATGAAGACGATGTATTATCGGCAAAATTTAAATCAACCGAATTGGAATACAAATTATTCACGGATTTCAGAGAATATTCAAAAGAATATGTTTCAAAAATTCGTGAAATCGCCGACAGTATCGCAACTGCGGATGTCCTTGTGTCACTGTCAACCGTTGCGGTTGAAAATAATTATTGTTGTCCTGTGATAGATGAATCAAATGATTTCCTTGTAAAAAACGGCAGGCATGCAGTCTTGGAAAATATTTTACCACTAGGCGAATACGTTGCAAATGATCTGGAAATCAAGTCAAATGTTGTGTCAGGTGATGATACACAGTTTATGATTTTAACAGGGCCCAATATGGCAGGGAAATCAACTTATATGCGTCAAAACGCCCTGATTGCTATTCTTGCTCAGATTGGTTCATGGGTGCCTGCTGACAGTGCAAAAATCGGGGTTGTAGATAAGGTGTTTACAAGGGTTGGCGCAAGTGATGATTTGACTCTTGGGCAATCAACATTTATGGTGGAAATGATTGAAACCTCGTTTATTTTAAATTCTGCAACCGAAAAAAGTTTTATTTTATTAGATGAAATTGGCCGCGGAACAAGCACTTATGACGGGGTTGCAATTGCCTGGTCAGTTGCGGAATTTATTGCAACTAAAATTAAGGCAAGATGTATTTTTGCAACTCACTATCACGAACTGAATGTTATGACTAAAAAGTATCCGCAAATTAAAAATTACAGAATAACAATTTCGGAAAACAACGGTGAAATTGAATTTTTAAGAAAGGTTGTATCAGGCGGAGCAAGCAGAAGTTACGGGATACAAGTTGCAAAAATGGCAGGACTCCCGAGTGAAGTAATAAACCGCTCTCAGGAGTTAATGACAAAAATGCAAAAAGATTTTTCTAAAAATCTTGCATCAGGAAAGAAAATAGTACATAATGAAGACGGAGTTCCACAATTGTCATTGTTCGGAATGTAAAGAATTATTAAAATAGGGCAAAATTTTAAGTTTATATGTTTTATAAGAAGCATCAAGGAGTGTGTGTATGAACGTAACATTTAATCCAAGTGTGAATTTTAAATCAGATACTAATTTGATTGCAGAAGCCGTAAGGAGAATTCAGGAACCTGAAAATCAAAGACCTGTATCCCAAATTCCCTCAGATAAATTTGAGCGGGAATTTAAAGATATGCTGGACGAAGGAAGAAGCATTGATTCTATATTAAAAGGGAAATATTGGGAAAAAACATACAATCCTTCAACAAATACTGTTCATGCAAAGATTCCAAATTCCTATGACGGGAATGAATATACAGTATATCCTGACGGAAAGGTTGTTGTAACAAACGGTTGGGGTAAAAACGAAGTAGAACGTGAGGCAAACAAAGAGCTTGCAGATTTTATAAAACAACGCAAAATACAATATGAAAATGCAATTCGCAAAGAACTCGAAAGCAAACCCGAAATTGAACCGAAATCAAATGATTACACAAATAAAACATACACCCAGGCAGAATTAGATGAAAAAGCTAAAATCTTTTCCGAACGCTTAGACAGTCGTAAATGGAAAAAAGAATATCTGCCTGATAATGATATTATAATGGTTCGTAATAAACATCTGAAAGACGGACTTGAATATATGATTAAAAATGACGGTACCGTATTGGAAACAGGGCTGCGTGACAAAGCAGTTACGATTATAGAACCCAATAGTGAAAGCGCAAAAACGTTTGCAAAATATAAAAGAAAATTAGATCCGAATGCTCCAAAGACTTCGTTATGGATGAAGGGTAAAGAAGCCGTTGCAGATGTATGGAAATTCTTCTCCGTATCGGCAACAATGGCAGTTGCGACAGCAAAAGGTTTGTGGCAGGGAGCATTGACAGGAGCAGCAGTTCTTGCAGGTGCAACTGTATTGAAGGGCGCTGTAAAAGTTATTAAAAATGAAAAAACACTTTCACAAATTATAACTAATCCTTTGCAGACCGCAGGTAAAACAGGTAAGGTGCTTGCTATTCTTGCAGGTGGTGCTGTTTTGGCAGCAAATATTGTTGCAGGTCGTTTAAAAGCAAACCAAAATTCGGCTGTTATTGAACACAAAATTGATGTTCCTCATAACAACGGTTAATTGTCATCAATTATATAACAGCTTTATTTTAATTGTGATGTAAAAAGTTAAAATTTATGCTAAAATATTAATATGGCTGGTACTCGTTTAAATAAATACATCGCATCTAGTGGATTGTGCTCACGTCGTAAGGCGGATGAACTTATTGAATCAGGTGTTGTAATGGTTAACGGGAAAACCATTACTGAGCTTGGGTATTCCGTGCAGCCAAAGGATAAAGTTTTTGTCAACAAACAGCTTATTCATCCCGTAAAACATGAATATTACAGATTTTACAAGCCGGCAGGTTATATAACGACTTTTGATGATGAAAAAGGCCGTAAAACTATTTATGATTTGCTTCCTGAAAAATTGCATAATCTAAAGCCGGTCGGACGTTTGGACAGAGAATCAACAGGGCTTTTGATTCTTACAAACGATGGTGATTTGATTAATGAATTAACCCATCCGAGTGCCAAAGTACCTAAATTATACAGAGTATCAATAAACGGTAAAATTAGTCAAAATGATATTGATACGATGTATAAAGGAATTGAAATTGAAGAGGGTAAAACTGCTTACGCAGAAGTGAGTGTACTGGAAGTTGACAATTCTCATACCACAATGGAAATTCTTTTGTATCAGGGAATGAATCGCCAAATTCGAAAGATGTTTAAACATTTAGGTTTTGAGGTCGTTTCTTTAAAAAGAATTCAGCACGCAACTTTAAATCTTGATGGTTTAAAGCGCGGAGAATTTAAACCGATAAAGCCACAGCAAATTAAAGAATTAAAAAATTTTTTAAACAGAATTGCGGGGTCTAAATGATAAAATATGCTATTGTCGGAAATATTGCAAGCGGGAAATCTGCTGTTGAGAACATTCTGCTAAAAGCGGGTGAAACAGTTGCTGATGCGGATAGATTTTCTCATGAACTTCTTGATAATAACAATGATATTATAAATGCATTTAAGGATTATGATATTTGTGAAAATGGCAGAATATCAAGAGATAAATTAGGCAAGCTTGTATTCTCGGATAAAAAATTGAAAGCTTTATTGGAAAGCATTTTGCATCCGCAAATAAAGGAAAAAATAAAAGAATTTTTTGATAAAAATCAGGATAAAGAACGTGTATTCGTATCTGTTCCTCTTTTATTTGAAGTAGGGATAGAAAATATGTTCGACAAAATAATCTTCATTTACTGTGATGATAAAATTCGGTTAGAACGCTTGTTAAAACGCGAAAATTATACAAAAGAATATGCTAAAGCCCGTATGAAATCTCAGAAAAATCAGGACGGGAAGGTCAAATATTCTGATATTGTAATTTATAACAATTCAACATTAGAAGAGCTTGAACGACTTGTTA
>CACXAK010000138.1 GCA_902765655.1 uncultured bacterium
AAAAAAGTAAATTATTTTACACAAAAATACTTTATATAGATGTAAAGGTTATAAGTAGGTTATCGTTTTATGGACAACAGTATTTTGTATGGTTTGAGAAATCCCGCAATGACAGATGACATAGGAATGTCAATGATTGAAAGACAATACCCGACAACCATTACAACGTCTTCATACGGGTTTGCTGACGGTACCGCTCCAAAAATTAATAACGGACAACCTCAAACAGACACATACCAGACAAAAAGACAAAAAGAATACAGCACTATTAAAAAAGTTCTTTTAGGACTTGGTGCTGCAGCTCTTGGCTTATTTGCCTTTAAAAAAGGTTCAAAATTGATAAAAAAAGGTTATAACTACATTAAAACAAATGCATCTCCTGCATTTGACAAATGTAAAAATTTTATATCGAATATTTTTTCAAAAATAAAAAATAAAATTTCCCCGTAATAGAAAATAATTAGTGTGATTTTAGTAGGTAGAATTTGATAATTCTACCTTTCTTTTTGTTTATGGTAAAATAAAATCGTCATTCTGAGCGAATATTATGAGATTCTTCGGGCGATGCCCTCAGAATGACATAAGCGAAGAATCTTAAAATAAGACACAAGAGGGTAATTATTATGGCTAAAGATTGCAGTTTTGATATTGTATCTGAATACGATAAACAGGAAGTTGTTAACGCTGTCGAACAGGTAAAAAAAGAATTGTTATCCCGTTTTGACTTTAAAAATTCAAAATCAACAGTTGAACTAGAAGAAGGCAAAGCAATAACAATTACAACAGAAGACGAAATGAAATTGCGCAATATCAATGATATTTTGCAGTCAAAATTTTCCAAGAGAAATTTGAGCTTAAAAATATTAGATCCTCAAAAAGTTGAGAACGCTTTAGGCGGGAACGTACGTCAGGTAGTAAATCTTAAAAAAGGTCTGACACAAGAACTTGCAAAAAAGATTACAAACGACATTAAAAACACCAAACTCAAAGTACAAGCTTCCATTCAGGGCGAACAGATCAGAGTATCAGGCAAAAGCAGAGATGATTTGCAGGCAGTGATACAAATGGTTCGTCAAAATGAAGATGCATACAACACACCGTTGCAATTTACTAATTACAGATAAAGAATAAAGGAAATATCAATGACAACAGAAATCAGACAGGAATTTATAGATCAGGCAATGTATATAGCAAGAAACGCCGAAGTTTTGCCCGGCGGCGTAGAAGAACTTGCTGCAAAGCTTCAGCATGCGAGTGATACTAACACACCGTTAAGAGTTAAACTCGGAATGGACCCGACAAGACCGGATTTACACCTTGGGCATACGGTAGTTATGAGAAAATTAAAAGAATTCCAGTCCTTAGGGCATAAAATTGTTCTATTAGTCGGCGGTGCAACTGCTATGATAGGCGACCCGTCAGGCAAATCCGAAACAAGACCTGCACTTACAAAAGAACAGGTTGAAGAAAATGCAAAAACATACTTTGAACAAATGGCAAAAGTTCTTGATGTTTCAAAGGCAGAGGTAGTTAACAACGCAGACTGGCTTCATCCGATGAAATTTACTGAGTTACTTGCACTTGCAGGAAAAGTTACTGTTGCACAGATGATGACTCGTGATGATTTTGCAAAACGATATAGTGAAGGGAAACCGATTTCTATTGTCGAATTTTATTATCCTCTGATGCAGGCTTATGACTCTGTTGCGATTGATGCGGATATCGAATTAGGCGGAACCGACCAAAGATTTAATACACTTTTAGGCAGGGATATTCAAAGTGCATACGGCAAAAAATATCCACAGCTTGTTGTTCTTTTACCGTTACTGGAAGGAACAGACGGAGTTGTTAAAATGTCAAAGACTTATCCTGAGCACTGTATTTCACTTACAGACAGCGCAAAAGATATGTTCGGCAAGCTGATGAGTATACCTGACAATATGATTACAAGATATTTCAGCTTATTAACTGATACATCAAAAGAAGATTTAGAACGCTATGACAGAGAAATATCTGACGGTTCAATAAATCCGCGTAACTTAAAAATGGAGCTTGCTCACACAATTACAGAAGAATATCACGGCAAAGACGGCGCTGACAAAGCTCAGGATGAATTTATTAATGTAGTATCAAATAAAGGGATTCCTGATGATATACAGGAAGTAAAAGTTGAAAACGGCAAAGGTATTTTGGATTTGATTGTTGAGCTTGGTTTTACATCAAGTAAAGGAGAAGCGAAACGACTGATTCAGGGCGGCGGAGTCAAAATTGACGGAGAAAAAATTGCCGATATGGCTTATTCCGTTAATTTTGATGAAAGCGTAGTATTACAGGCAGGAAAGCGCAAATTCGCAAAATTGGTACACTAATGTTTGAAACAATAAAACGAGGATTTTCAAAGGTTAAAGAAGATATACAGGTTATTTATGATAATGACCCGGCAGCGAGAAATCTTGCGGAAGTAATTTTGTGCTATCCGGGATTACACGCAATTATTGCATACCGTCTTGCTCATAAATTTCATAAATGGGGACTTAAACTTATTGCCAGAATGATTTCATACCTGACAAGAATAATAACAGGCATTGAGATTCACCCCGCAGCGCAAATCGGCAGAAGATTTTTTATTGACCATGGAGAAGGAGTCGTAATCGGTGAAACAACCATAATCGGTGATGATGTTCTGGTTTATCAGCAGGTAACTCTTGGCGGAACGGGAAATGACAGCGGCAAACGCCATCCGACTATCGGGAATCATGTAATTATCGGAGCAGGAGCAAAAGTTTTAGGTGACATTATTATTGCAGATCATGTCAGAATCGGTGCCGGCTCTGTTGTAATTGAAGATGTTCCCTCGCATTCTACGGTTGTCGGAGTTCCTGGAAGGATTGTTCAACGCGCTACTGTTGATGAAGACGGCAATTTGATGCACAACCGAATTCCTGATCCGGTTAAAACAGAGCTTGACAATTTAAGAGCAGAAATTGAAAGATTGAAACAATAAATACTCTTTACTATTTTGTTTATGCTAGAATAAACATGATTAATATACAGAGAGAAGGATATTATGGAATTTATACATGAACACGGAATGCTTATATCGGGCTTAATTCTGTTAGTTGCATATATATTTATAGCAACCGAAAAAATACAGAAATCTGTTGTTGCACTTGCCGGTGCGGCACTTACGATGTTACTCGGTCTGATACCGTTTGAAACTCACTTTGATAAAACAACAAATACTTTAATAAAAGGGGTATTTCAACATGTAGATTTTCAGGTAATCTTTTTGTTAATCGGCATGATGATTATTGTTCATATCTCCAGCAGAAGCGGAGTTTTTAAATGGCTTGCATTGGAACTTCTGCACCTTACAAAAGGGCACCCGAAAACCGTACTATTTTCGCTGGCAGCTTTTACTGCCATTGCATCAGCATTTTTAGATAATGTTACAACCGTTGTACTTATGATGCCAATTACATTTGTAATCGCAAAAGAATTTGATACTGACCCTGTTCCGTTTTTAATTACGGAAGTTTTAGCTTCAAACATCGGGGGGACAGCTACGCTAATTGGCGACCCGCCTAATATAATTATAGGGACAAAAGCAGGTTTAAGCTTTATGGATTTTGTTATGGAGCTTACACCGATTGTTACAACAATTTTTTTAATATCCATCGGATTATTAATATGGATATTCAGAAAGGGCTTAAAAGCAACTCCTGAAACAATGCAGAGAATTGCAACTATTGATAATTCTCAAACTATAACAAACAAAAATCTTATGATTCGTTCAGTTATAACAATTTTACTTGTAATTTTGGGATTTGTAACTCACGATATGACACACATTCCTGCTTTTGTATTTGCGGTTGCAGGTGCGGCATTTTTACTGCTGTTTGAAAAACCGAAAGAAATATACCGAGATGTTGAATGGCT
>CACXAK010000139.1 GCA_902765655.1 uncultured bacterium
ATATAAGGAAAAATAAATGTTAGAAGTACTACTTGAATATATGGCAAAAGGTTTTTTGATAATGCTGGCAATATCTATGCCCTGCGTACTTGTTGCAGCGGGGATAGGTCTTGTTGTCGGTATTTTGCAGGCCGTTACTCAGGTTCAGGAGCAAACAATCGCTGCTGCTCCAAAAATTTTGGGAGTATTTCTTGTTATTATAATTGGCGGAGTCGGGTTTATAAAACTTCTTACCAATTTATTTCAGGAAGGCGCAGTTCTGGCATTTAATACCGTACCTCACAACGAACAATTTGTCCTCGATTCTAATTATCATCAATATACCACCCCTTTTGCAAAGGAAATGAGTGACAGATTTAAAGACAAAGATTCGGTTGATTATATAATGAAGCACCCGGGGAAATTGCCATATATTGATCAGTACAAAAAAGAAAAATATATTCCGGCACAAAAAACTCCTATGCCAAAAACAAATTTTGTTGAAACTAAAAGAATTATGGGGCAATAATCTAAATGGATAATTTATTGCAAGAACTTGTAAAACTATTTCCGCAAATAAATGCCTATATAATGACGGGATTTCTTGTATTTTGCCGGTTATTGGGATTTTTTCGGTTTGCCCCTGTTTTTTCAAGAAAAGAAATCCCCGGAATGGTAAAAATCGCTTTTGCAATTTTAATTACATTTGTCCTCTCTCCGCTGTTATCTCCCGAACAAGTTATGGAGAGTACGGATTCTTTTGTACTTTCAATACTGTTAAACTTTGTTGTTGGCGCAATAATCGGTTATATGGCTCGCCTTATTGTAATAGCGGTCGATTGCGGGGCTGAAATGATTAATATGCAAATGGGGCTGACTTCTGCCACAACTTTAGATCCTTCAAGCTCAAGTCAGGTTTCTATTCTATCAAATATCATCGCACTAATGGGTATTTTGATATTTATAAATATTGGCGGAATTTACTGGTTGTTCAAAGCAATAATGCGCAGCTTTGATATTTTTCCTCTATATGCGGTACAAATACCGCTTGCAAAAATCGCTAATATGGATTTACTTATAAAATTATCATCCAATACATTATATATGGGTCTACAAATTGCCTCACCGGTACTACTTGCTACACTTGCCCAGGATATTATTCTTGGCGTCATTTCAAGAACCGCACCACAGGTTAACGTATTTCAACTGAGTTTCTTATTCAAACCGGTATTAGGTGCAGCCATTATGATTTGGATTTTGCCTATGCTCATGAATGTAATTGAACAATATTTTATAAGCTTTTCAAATATCATATAAATACTTCGTTACATAGTATATTTGTAATTTTATGTTGTGCTAAAATGGATGTATACAGTTTTAAGAGGGAATGAAATGAAATCAATAATACTTGCAGGTGGTTCAGGAAGCAGATTGTGGCCTTTATCAAGAGATATGTATCCGAAACAATTACTTAGCATTGATCAGGATGAAAGTTTACTGCAACAAACATTTGGCAGATTATCAGAATTTTGTGCAGGAGAAGATATTGTTACAGTCACAAATGTTAAACACTATTCTGATATAAAACTTCAACTGAATAAAATTGACAAAAATAATGTTGTAATAGCTGAACCTTTAGGTAAAAACACAGCACCTGCAATTGCATGTACCCTTGAATATTTCAGACAAAAAAATGACACGGACGATATTGTTCTCATCGTTCCTTCAGATCATTTAATCAAAGATATTAATAAATTTAATGAAACAGTCAAAAGCGGACTTGAATTCGCAAAAAAAGATTATATTGTAACTTTCGGAATTAAGCCGCTTTATCCTGAAACCGGCTACGGATATATAAAAGCAAATAATAATATTGTTGAAAAATTTGTGGAAAAACCAAATTACGAAACAGCCGTAAAATATTTAAACGAAGGAAATTATTATTGGAACGGCGGGATTTTTATGGGTAAAATTTCAGTTCTTATGGCTGAATTTGAGAAATATGCCCCTGAAATTTATTCTGCATTAAATCAGATTGATTTTTCACAAGAAACCAAAATTCAATATGGTATATATGAGCAAATGCCATCTATATCAATAGATTACGCAATCATGGAAAAATCAGACAGAATTGCACTTGTAGAACTTCAGTCCGACTGGAATGATTTGGGTTCATGGCAATCTCTGTATAATGTTAAAACAAAAGATGAAAACGGAAATGTATTAACAGGCAAAGTAATAACCGATAATGTAAAAAATTCTTTCATATATTCACAAAAAGAGCTTGTTGCGGTTGCAGATCTTGAAAATGTTGTTATAGTCGAAACAGAAGATGCTATTATGGCCTGCCCGATGAATAAGACTCAGGATGTTAAAAAATTATATGAGAAATTGAAGAATCAACAAAGTGACACCACTCAGCTTCATAAAACCGTGTTCAGACCATGGGGTTATTATACCTGTATGAACAGTGGTAAAGGATATTTGACAAAAACAATTTGTGTTTTACCGCAACAAAAATTATCGATTCAATCACACAACCACCGCTCGGAACATTGGGTAGTTTTAGAAGGCAGAGCACTTGTAATTAAGGATGATCAAGAACATTATCTTAATTCCGGTGACAGTATAGATATTCCGTTGCAGGCAAAACATTCACTGCAAAATCCTTACGATGAAGAACTAAAAATTATAGAAGTTCAAAAAGGTGATTATATCTCAGAAGATGATATAATCCGCTATGAGGATTGTTACGGACGGGTTTAATCAGATTATCAGACAGAAATTATTTCCCTGTTGAACCAAAACCGCCTTCACCGCGTTGTGTTTGCGTTAATTCAGTAACAACTTCTATTTTTGCCTGCTCTACTTTTGCAATAATCATCTGAGCTATTCTCTCATCCGGCTGAATTGTATATTCCTCATTTGAAATGTTCACAACAGGTACACATACTTCACCTCTGTAATCTTCATCAATTGTACCGACACAATTTATAAGAGTTATTCCGTGTTTTATTGATAACCCCGAACGCGGCCTGATTTGTGCTTCATAACCGTGTTCAAGCTCAATTTTTATACCTGTCGGTATGAGTTTACGTTCTAATGGTTTGAGCAAAACAGGTTCACTGATTGCCGCACATAAATCCATGCCTGCGGCACCCTCAGTCTTATATTCCGGCAGAATGTTATTATTACTTAATTTTTTAATTTTTAGAACAGTCATAAATTACCCCTTTTTATATACAATAATAAATAATAAATCCAAATTTGCAAAAAAATTAAAACATTGCTAAAATTGTATCATAACTTACAGAAAAATCGGAGAAATTAAATGCAACATTTTAGTAAATACAGAATGATAACGGTCGGTATAATATTAATGTTTATATTTGTTATAGCGGCAATTTATACCAACACAAAAGATGTTGCAGCAAAAAAAATGCAGGAACGTAACGGAATTGCTACCCCAAACCTGATAAATAATGATCAGAAAAAAGATATCACACCAGCATTTGGAAGTTCTGAAGAAAATAATCAAGTAATAAATAATGATAACGGAAATTCAAATGAATTAATTAAACTTACTGAAAGAATTACTCAACTCGAACAAAAAGTATACACAAATAATGATGAAGAACAATCCGTAAGATGTTCTGTAAAAGGTATTATTGATGACGGGCATATGGTTCCGTTATCCCCGGAAGACGCTGTTAATGAGTCAAGAACCAACAATAAAGAAGTTATAATCACCTGTATTTTTAAATAATAAAATTTGCATTGATTTTTTAAAAATCTTTTGTGCTAAAATGAATTTGCAAAGGATTTACACTAAATGATTATACCAAACAATTTTGCAATAGCTTTCAGCTTAACAATGCTTGCGGGTTTGACAACCGCAATCGGTGGTATCATTGCATTTGTTACAAAAAAAGACAACTTGAAAACTCTTTCT
>CACXAK010000140.1 GCA_902765655.1 uncultured bacterium
ATTTTGACTGTTGGTGTTGTTACAAAACCGTTCACCTGGGAAGGTCGTAAAAGACAAAATCAGGCAAATCTCGGTTTGGACAAATTAAAAGAATATGTTGACGCTGTTATTGTAATTCCGAATGATAAATTATTACAGGTTGTAGACAGACAATATTCATTGAACGAATCCTTTGGAATTGTTGATGAAGTTTTACTAAGAGGTGTTCAGGGTTTAACAGATATCATTACAATTCCGGGTATCATTAACGTAGATTTCGCGGATGTTAAGTCTGTAATGCAATCCTCAGGTTCAGCATTGATGGGTATAGGCAGAGCACAAGGTGAAGGCCGTGCAGTAAAAGCAGCTCAACAAGCTATCAATTCTCAGTTGCTTGAATCTTCTATAAACGGTGCATCAGGGGTAATTGTTAACATCACTGGCGGACCTGATATGGGTATTCACGAAATCAGTGATGCAGCATCAATTATTCATGATGCTGTACTTGATGATGCAACTGTTATAATTGGAACAGCTGTTAACGATACCATCAAAGACGGTTCTATCCAGATTACAGTTATAGCAACAGGTTTTGAATTAAGAAATAATTCATCATTGAATGTAACTACTTTTGGAACTTCTCAGAATACATCATTTGATGGCGATATTTCAAAATTAAATGCTTCAGATTTCTTCTCTGGCGCTTTTAATACTCAACCGAAGTCAGTTATGGATAATAACAGTACAGGTAAAAACTTCACTAATATTGAAATTCCTGATTTCTTAAAAAGATAGTTCATAATCATAACACATAAATAAAAGGGCAGAATTAAATTCTGCTCTTTTTTATTCGCTTAGAATAGAAATATTCATCATTTCAATGTCATCGTAATCAAAGTGGTCCATCGCATAGGTATTGTGGCCTGTTTTTATCGTTATTTGGTTTCTTGCATCTGCTTTAATTAACGAGTTCGGAATTTTTATTCTTTGTCCGTCACCATTTATTTTTATCTCGCCAATTTTTTGATTATTAAAAAAGACCTCTGCCGGGGTTGAATATGCGGAAGTTTTGATTTTATTTTGCCCCATTTTTTTTGCAAGGAGAGTATCAAGCCCGCAAATTGAGCCGATACACAAATAATTTGTACTGTTTTTGGCATTATTAGTCATTATAAAATCTTTTGAATAGCTGGGGCCTGAAGATTTTAACCTGAAATCGGAGGCCGAAGCAGAATTTTTTGAAAAACTGTTATCCCCAAGATGGATTATATCGGAATCAAGATTTATATCAAGCGGCTCTGAACGAGCGATTTCAATTTGCATGGGGTTATTAAGACTACTATTATTATTTATTGTAATTGAAAAAGGCCTGTATCCTTCTTTTTCAATGTTAAGTAGTGTTGGCTGATTAATTTGAATTTTAGGGAGTTCAAAATTCCCGTTTTGGTCAGAATATGTGCGGAACTTTTGCTGCGGAATAGAGATTTTTGCAAATTCAACCGGTTGTTTTGTACCAGAATCGATAATTCTGTTACTTTCTTTTTGACCGACTTTTGTAACTCCGCCTGAATATGTTGTTCCAAAGCACGGGGAGATAATAAACAAAGCTAATAATACTACTAAAATTCTTATGATTTTCATACATAAATTTATTAAACAAGCAAAAAATATTAATAATCTACGATTGAAAAATGTTAGTACAATTATAATTTGTTATTGAAAAATAATATTTTTTTGATAGAATGAACATACGAATACTAATTAAGCCGATGTGATGAAATTGGTAGACGTGCCAGACTCAAAATCTGGTGTGGTTCACCCCACGTGCCGGTTCGACTCCGGCCATCGGCAAATAAAAAAAGATACCTTCTGGGTGTCTTTTTTTATTTCTCTAATGGTTAGGAGTTGAATTGGTTTTTGCCGGTTCACGGGGAGCGAGCAGAGGCAGGAGCAGATTTTGGCTTGTGTCTTTTGACACTAAAGCCAAAATGCGAAACGCCGTTTATTGCGAGCGACCCAAAACAAAAAGTTATTGTTGTGTTTCACCCAACCTACATGCAGGTATGATGCAACCCTACAAACTATGAACCGCCATGATAACCGCCGCCACCGCCACCAAATGGTGTACGTGTTACTCTTGTAGAACAATATGAATAGTTATTGAGGTACGTACAAACTACATAACCACCAGTTAATGGGCAAGCTCCGCCTTGCAGGTATTCACCCAATGAACAGCAGGTTGATTTAAGATTAGATGGAACGGTAGAGCTGTTCCAACCTGAGCAACAAGACCTTTTTTGTGCATCCGTCGGAGATACATTGCCATTTCTCCACCTTTCACATATATTACAATAGTTGTATTTTTGACCAGAGAGTGAACAACAAGTATTTTTTAATGCTTCCGGAGTATTACTACCCAAACTATCGCAGCAGCCTACTTTTTCCGAATTTGTCAAGGACGCATTCTTATACAACCAAGCTTTACATTTGTCAATAGATCCACAATAATATCCGTACGTTCCGCTATTATCAAATTTATATGTTGAACACTGATAATCCCTACCTCCTGCAAGACATGTAGAATCACTTGAATTGTAGTACAGAGCTGAATATGCGTATACACCGGAAGAAGATTTTCGTGCTTCACAACAGCTCGGATAACCCGACATAGGGAACACCCATGAAGCTGCAGAGGTCAATCTGCAACAATACTTACTCCAATTGCTTTGATTAGCAACCAGACCACTACGAGAAGAACAACACGCACTCGCTTTATTTGCGGCTTCAGAATAACGTAAATCTACAACACCTGTAGAATATAACCCTGAATATGCACAATTTAGACATTCTGGATAAACATTACCCAAACCTGAATCACCAACTGCGTTGCAACAGTCAGAGCCGGCATAGAAATACTCACTCTTATTACTTATTGCACCATAAATAGCCCTGCAAGTTTTTGCAAAATTACCATTTGGTTCTGAACCTGTTCTTGACCCTGATGCAGAATACAAGTATTTTGTACTGGCACAACCATTAAACCAATCGTCACCACTTATACCCCCATTACAACAAGTTTCCGCTGCGGTACTTGTATATGCATTCTTTGTTCTGCCCCAGTATGCAGTACCAAACCAATCAGAGCTGCCATATTTTGCATATTTTTGTGCACAAGTACAAGCAGATGCCTTCATATCACAAGAACAATATTCATTATATTTGTCACAGCATGCGGAATGGAAAAATTCATTTTGACTTGTCCAACCTTGAGATGCAGCATAAGAACAACAAAACTTAGTATAATCTAATACAGGCAATGCTCTGTGGTTCTGGACAACAAAATTTATCATACAACACCGTCCTGCCTGACCTTTGCCTTCAACTAAATCCCCATCGTTATTTGCACATGCACATTGAGCTGTACTCTTATACTTGCAACAGTAGTTACTGTTTTCTGTTGTTACAGTACTCCCGTCACAACATCTTGTATCATAACTGCCGTTAGATAATTTACCATTTCCGTTTGCACATGCACACTGATTTTGGTTTCCCTGCCCGCAACAGTATGTAGATTTATAACTTGTGCTGTTGTAACAACACCTTGGTGCCTGATGATTGCCATAAGTATTGCCGTAATTATCGGTACAACGGCATTGATTTGTCTTGCCCTGAGTACAGCACCAATCACCTGATGAATTTGCATGTGAGGTACTGTTACTGCAACATTCAATCCACTTTGTACCTGATGTTGTATTCCCGTAACTGTCTGAGCATGAACACTGATTTTGGTTTCCCTGCCCGCAACAGTATGTAGATTTATAACTTGTGCTGTTGTAACAACACCTTGGTGCATTACCTTTACCCTCAACCAAAGCACCGGTATTGTTTGCACAAGCACATTGATTTACACTCTTATTCTTACAACAATAGTTGCTGCCATCGGTTGT
>CACXAK010000141.1 GCA_902765655.1 uncultured bacterium
AAAATCGAAGGTGAAGCACTGCAAAACGCAGACAAAGGCGGATTTATTCTGTCTTTGAAGTAAAGATGTGTATTATATACAAATTTACAGCCGAATTTTACAATTCGGCTTTTTTTTGTTCAATTATTGTATTTCAATCTTTGCTCCGACAAATTCAAGAGCTTTTTTTGTCATATCGGCTTCGTCATCTGATAAACCTGTCATAAATATTGCAGGAGCGGCATCTGCAATCCATTTTGCATGATCATATGAAATCCCTGTTACCTGTCGCAAAGTTGCCATAACGGTAGCTTTGTTATCCCCAACATCTGCTAATAATAAATTGTTTGAACCGGTATTTTTCTTTATTATGTAATCTTTACCTGCAAAATTCTTTTTAAATAATACCGTACACATACGTTTAAAATTTTTGGTAAATTTAATAACATCAAATTTATCCATATCAAATTTTGTATATTTTTTCAGCAAATCACGAATTATGATTATTAACATAAGTGCAATTGCAGCATATAAAAATCTTTCATCTAACATAAAAACCTCTCAAAAATAAACGGACAACCATTTCTGATTGCCCGTTCATATTAACATATTTTATGTTTAAAATCAAATTGTATAAATTACTACTTAATTTCAACACCAGCACCAGCTGCTTCAAGAGTTTTCTTGATTTCTTCAGCTTCAGCTTTTTTAATGTTTTCTTTAACAGCTTTAGGAGCAGCTTCAACTAAATCTTTAGCTTCTTTAAGTCCTAAACCTGTGATGTTTCTAACTTCTTTTAATACAGCAATTTTCTTATCAGCCGGTACAGAAGCTAAGATAACTGATACTTCAGCATCAGGATCATCAGCAGGAGCAGCTGCACCTGCTGCAGGAGCTGCTGCTACAGCTACAGGAGCTGCTGCAGATACGCCGAATTTTTCTTCCATAGCTTTTACTAATTCAGCTGCTTCTAATAATGTTAATTTTTCAATTGATTCTAAAATAGTTTCTACGTTACTCATTTTTATTTCTCCTTTTAATTTTGTTTGAGTTGTACTTTTTTAATAAATTCTGAAATAAACTCAGAATCGCAACATAACAAAATTATGCTGCTTTTTGATCTCTAACAGCTGCAATAGCTCTTGTAAGAGATGCCATAACTCCGTTGACGCAACCAACAATACCTGAAGCAGGAGAGTTGATTGAACCAAGCATTTTTGCAAACATTTCTTCTTTGGAAGGAAGACTTGCAAGAGCTTTAGTTTCTTCAACAGATAACAATTTCCCGTCTAATACGGCACCTAAGATTTCGCCTTTTTTTGCTTTTTCAATGAAAGCTTTAACGGCCTTTGCAGGTGCCACAGGATCTTCAAAACCAAATGCTAAAGCGACAGGTCCTGTTAATTTTTCAGTTAATGCTTCATATTGGGTACCTTTAACTGCAATTTTTGCTAATGTATTTTTGGTAACCATATAATCGCCGCCGTCTTTTTGAATATCACGTCTTAAATTAGTAATTTCTTCTACAGATAATCCTTTATAATCAGTGATAATAGCAACCTGAGCTTTTTCAATTTTTGATTTGATTTCGTCAATTTTTTCTGATTTAAATGCTTTTGTTGACATTTTTGCTCCTTCTTTTACAACATTATAGTTGTACTATTTTTATCGACCTTTGTTTAACACTAAAAAAGATTTTGCCTTTTCTAATGTTAACCGCAAAATCTTATACTAAAGTCTATTTTGTTCTTTTGAACTACTATTTACTTTCGGTATAACCTCGGTTAGCAGAGTGTATCAATTAAGCCATTCGGCACTAACGGTCTGCGGTTGTGTAATTATATTATCATAACAATGTGAAAAATCAAGCAGATATTTTATATATCTTTACATAAAAAAGCAATTTTTTTGTATTTTTTGTTTTTATATAAGTATGGTAGATAGTAATTTTTATGTTGAAAATCCTGCAAATAGTCCAATGCACTACGGAGATAAACCACGAGTCGGGGTTATTGATTTCCCTGACCGGCTTCCTGTTCGTCGTCCGTTTAATTACTTTGAAGCACAAGCATTGTACAATAGTTTAACTCAGGATATGCTGGTAAAAGAAGAACATGCAAATCCTGAAAGAGTCAAAAAAGGGGTGCCCAAAATTATAAAAATTGCAGTTGGTTTAGCTCTTGCTGTTCCGGCAATTATTTTCCTAAGGAAAGGTATAAAAAATCTTATAGCTAAATTCCGCCATTAATCTGCTGCTTTTACTTCAACATCTCTGAGCTGTGTATATATAATAGGAGAGAAATCTTTTGTTGTTACAATGTCAATAATTTTGTAAGAGTGCGGCATTGCAAGTAAAGATGGAGTCGAAATGTGATATACCCCGTTTCTCATATTTTCTCCGTTTGTATGTAGATGCCCTGATATAATTGCAAGAACGTTATCGTGTTTTTCAATTATGTCTTTGTATTCTTCGACTTTATATGTTTTGTGAGTTTTTAATCTGCCTTCTGCACCTTCAGGGTATTCTATAGGGAAATGCTGGAATATTACAACCGTCTTTCTTTTGTTTTTTGATAGTGTTTTATCAAGCCAAGCTAAAGTATCTTTTTTGAAATAGCCGGCAGGCCCCGGTATAACTTCTTTTGCCCCGTCTACGATAAGAAATACAAATCCCTTTTTTGACCATTTATAATTGGGACGTTTTTGATGAATTCTGATATTACTCTCACGCATAATTTCTATATAGCGTGTTTTCGGTAAGCCGTTTGTTTTATAAACATCGTGGTTACCTATGACAAAGTAATAAGGGACATTAAGCTTTTTGACTATATGAGCAAACATTTTTAAATCTTCTTCTTCTGCATAGTTAATGTTATCCCCCGTAAATACAACAAACGAAATATCCGGTTGCTTATTTATGTCGTCAATGGTTGCTTTTAAAACTCTTTGAGAATATTCTGAGTTCTTAGCCATATGGGCATCTGTAACCTGAACGAACTTAATATTTTCAGCAAGTGTTTTTGGCGCAGTTAATAACATTGCAATAAATTGAAAAGCAGTACAAGTTATTTCATGGTAAGACTCATCTTTATGATCATTATAGCAAAATGCTTTATTTATCGCAAGTTCTTTGGTATAATGAAATGGATAATGACTTCACGGGAGAGCATGTGTGGAACAGTTGAACGGCTCTTTTTCCGCAGATTATCCTGTATCCGCAGTCAATTCACTGTAAAAAAACACCTGATTAAAAGAAAAATTTACCATTTTACAGTATGCGGTTTGCAATGTGTTTACAGTATACAGTTTACAGTGTGCCGACGTGCCAGGATCAACATGGCAAATATTAAAACAGTACACAGCTGGTGAAGGTAACTGTATTTCTGCCGTAGTAGTAGGGCGTGTCCGCGCTCTTGCAGACATCAGTGACCAACAGACCGTATGCCTCCATGGATGTGAATGCCTTGTCGGGGAAGCGGCAGGGCTGGTCCGGATAGGTACATTTGGCGCACTGCATGCCGCAGCCGCCGCTGCCCATGGGAAGAAAGTCCTCGCCCCTTTCCCTCAGTCTGCCGCAGTAATCCAGAAAGCGCTCTCTCTGCATTGTCTGAGCCTCTTCAATGGCTTCTCCGTCAAATTCATCTTCCATCTGCGCGGTCGTCTGCAGGATGATCCCCCATTTGTACTGCTTTGCCTTTTTCCGGCTCTCGGCCAGCGTACCGCAGGCCGGCGGGCATGTCCAGAGCCTGCCGTAGTTTCCGCATTTATTGGAGCTGCACATATCACGCACTTCCTTCAGGAACTTCAGATCCTTAGCCGCAAAAATCCCCCGGCCTCCAAAGCCGATCTCCTCAGCCAGCGCAACGGCTTCTTCCTTGGTCATAGCACTTCTCCTTATAACGACAGATTTATTTTTTTT
>CACXAK010000142.1 GCA_902765655.1 uncultured bacterium
AAAAAGGGCTGTTCAACCCAAAATTCATTGATACCCCCTACAAGTACCACAAAATAGACCTTGACGGCAAACTTGAATGGGATAAAGACTTTAATATCACATCTATTTCTTAGATTTATCTGCCAATTCGGAATCGACTCTCAGAAATACAGGGAAAATATCTTCTTTATTTATCAGTTTTCCTGCTTTTATATTTGAAGAAGTGATATCATCATATTTTGTTGTAATATCATAAGACAATTGTTTTGCCATGTCGGAGGCAATATTTGGACAATACGGATAAATTAATGATGAAATAATACACATAATTTCGAGCACAGTAGCCAAAACCTGTCCACATTCAGTCATTTTTTCTTCTTTTGCCAAAGTCCAAGGAGCATTATCCGTTACAAATTTGTTTGCTGCATCGACAAGCGAAATAATTTCCTGTGCAGCTTCCTGAATTTCAAAATGATTAAAATGATTTTCTACAATTTTAACAGTCCCCAAAGCAGTTTTTAATAAACTTTCAGCTTCATTTGAACGATTTTGAATAAATTCCGGCTTAATTTCACCTTCAAAATATTTTACAAGCATAGACAAACTTCTGTTTAATAAATTACCCATACTGTTTGCCAAATGCGCATTGACTTTTTCTTTAAAATCCTGATCGGAATAGTTGCCATCTCTGCCGCAAGGAGCAGATGTTGCCATATAATATCTGAATGCATCAGGATATTTCAATTCAAAATTTTCTAGAACTGAAGTGGGAGAAACAACGTTACCGAGAGATTTAGACATTTTTGTTTCATCAATTGTTATCCAACCGTGAGCGAATATATGTTTTGGCAACGGAAGATCAAGCGCCAACAGAATTGCAGGCCAATATATTGCATGGAATTTTAGTATATCTTTACCTATTACATGCACATCTACAGGCCATAACTTCTCGAATTGTTCTGATGAACCGTCAGGATCATAACCAATTGCAGTAATATAATTTGATAAAGCATCAATCCACACATATATTGATTGTTCAGGGTCATCTAATATATCAATACCCCAGCCAACATTCTCTTTTGAACGCGATACAGAAATATCCTGAATATCCTCAAGCTGATTCAATACTTCATTTGCTCTGAACGAAGGTACAATGAAATCCGGATGCTCTTTTATATGTTTAATAATTGCATCTTTATAATCCGTTAGTTTGAAAAAATAATTTTCTTCTTTAACTATATCAGGTTTCTTTTGGTGATCCGGGCATAAACCGTCTTCAGTTAAATCTTTCGGATTAAGGAAACATTCACATCCCTGGCAATACCAACCCTCATATTCATGTTTGTAAATTGCACCTTTATCTTTTAGTTTTTGGAATATTTTTTGAACAATTTTTTCATGATCTACATCAGTTGTTCTTATAAATCTATTATATTTAACATCTAGTTTTGACCACGCATCTTTAAATTTTTGAGCATTTGTATCACAAAGTTCTTTCGGCGTAATACCCTGAGATGCTGCAGTTTTTTGAATTTTAATTCCATGTTCGTCAGTACCTGTCAAAAAAAACATATTATCTGTTCTTAATGAATAATGACGCGCAATAATATCCGTTAATATTTTTTCGTAGGCATGTCCGATGTGCGGGGCACCATTAACATAATCAATCGCAGTTGTTAAATAATATTTATCAAGCATTTTAATATCCTCTTCACTATATAGAAATATTAACACAAACATAAAAAGAGCAATTTTTGAACAATTAAATACTTTATATAAATATAAGGTATAGAAAGTAAAGGAATTGATATGGGTTCAAATTGGGTAAATGCACTTGATGCATGCGCTGCTGCAGGAGTAATAGATTACGATGCTCCATCATTTATATTGGACAAAAATCCAAGATATATCGGGCATCCGGAGTTTGAAAGTTTGCCACTTAAAAATAACTGTTTACTACCTCCGGGGACTAAACTAAATGATTATCCTCAAACAGATACATTCAATTGCAGTGATAATAACGAACTTATACAAAATCCGGCATGGAAAAAGATTTTATTTGCAGGAATCCTGCTGACCGGAATAATAGCAGGGGGGATTGGAATTTCAAAAATCGGGAAATTTAAAATGCCAAAAATTTCACTGCCCAAATTTTCGACAGTAAAAACACAAATTACAAATGCTGTCAAAACTACATACAATAGTGTAAAATCTTCTTTTGTTGGCATTTTAAAAAAAATAAAACCTTAGATTCTAAAAAATCATAAAAAGGTATGATTTTATCAATAATTTTCATGTTTACACTCTTTACATTTAAAAAAAACTGTACTATAATGAACACGATGTTGGTTTACTAATAGTAGTAGAAAAGAAAGAGGAAGTAAAAAATGAAAAAATTATTAGCAGGCTTATTAGTAGCAGGTATGCTTTCAATCACTACAGCTCCTGTTTTCGCTTATGCTGGTATCAATGACGTTGATGCTAACTACTGGGCTCAAACAGAAATCGCAGCTGTTGTAAGCGATTCAGTTATGTCTTTAAGTGCAGGCAACTTCAGACCTGAAGACAAAATTTCAAGAGTTGATTTCGTTGCAGCATTATTAAAAGTATTAGGACAAAGCAATGCAGCAATCGTTGCAGATGTACCTTACAGCGACGTAGCAAAATCTGGTGCAGATCACGATGCAATTGCAAGATCTCAACAAATCGGCTTGGTTTACGGTTATCCTGATGGAACATTCAGACCAAACGGTTCTATTTTAAGAGATGAAGCTCAATCAGTTATTTCTCACATCACAATTGACGGAACAGTAGATAACTCTATCGTTTCTAAATTCTCTGATGCTAAGAAAATCCCTAACTGGGCTAAAAATGTTTATGCTAAAACATTATCCTATGGCATCTATGTAAATCATCCAAATGAAAAAGAATTAAGACCAACTGAAGATTTAACAAGAGCTGAAGCTGCTGTATTATTATACAGATTAAGCAAAAAATTAGATTTAGTAAAAGCTCAATACAAATCAGAAACTATTTTGGGTACAGAACACTTGAATGTTACAAGAAAAGCTCCTTGTGATGAAGTAACTATCACAAATATGAGAAACATCGTAAAAGAAGGTAACGTATTAGAAATTGAATATACAGACAAATTCAAATCTAAATTAGCTTCTGCAGGTGACACTGTTACATTCACTAACCCACAGGATATCGTTACTGAAGAAGGTACAGTATTATTCCCAGCTGGTTCTACATTCTACGGTACAGTATTGAATGTTCAGGATCCTCAATGGTTCAACAAAAACGCTAGAGTTTACACTCAAATCACTAAAGTTGTAACTCCAAACGGAAAAACTGTTGATATGAACGCAAAACCATTCTACAAAGATTATGCTTTGAAAGAAGGTCCTTGGATGACAGCTGGTAAAGTTGCATTATACACAGTTGGTGGTACTGCAGTAGGTACAGGTGCCGGTGTTGGTTTCTCATTCATTCCTAACCCACACAAAGTAGGTACCGGTGTTGCTATTGGTACTCCTGTTGGTGCAGGTGTTGGTTTAATCACAGGTTTAGTAACTCCTGGTTTGAACTATGTTGCACACGAAGGCGAAGAAATTCAAATTATCTTATTAGATGATGCTAGTATTTCTAAGTAATTTAATTTCTTAAACAGATAGAAAAAGAGGTTTTGATTTTTATCAGAACCTCTTTTTTAACACGCATTAAATATAAATAAAAACAGGAAGTAAAAATCACTTCCTGCTTTATTACAAGTATAATTTACTTTTCTTCTTTTGGTGGAGGTGGTGGAGGGAATATACCTTTTTCACCGTCTTTATCAGGCCCGAACATTCCAAATGGCGGTCTTGGCG
>CACXAK010000143.1 GCA_902765655.1 uncultured bacterium
TATGTCAAAAAATAATATTCATAGTTGTTATAATTTACGGTAAGGAGTCCTTGTGTGAAAGTTAGTTTAAGTTCAGCAGATAACAATAAAAACGTTAATTTTACAGGTTACAAGTGGGTCAAAGATGAAAAAGGTTTCAAAAATTTTGAAACATCTTATATTTTTGATGAAGAAAAACAGGATTGTTATCTGGAAGTGTTTACTCTCGGCAGTGATGAATTTAACAATTATTTTATAAATTCTCATGCCAAGACCCGTGATGGCAGATACAGAATAAAAATGAATCCGGGATCGAACAGAATTAATCTGACCAAAACATTCGGAATTCTACCTGATAAACCATTTGCATATCATTATGTTGTGAAAAATCATGACAATGTTTCTCATCCGGGAGAAGAATATATTCAAATAGACGCCGGCGACAGTATTAACGAGTACGGAACCGCGTATAATGTTGTAACTCAAAATGGTTCACAAATGTCAAAAGGCGGCTCAATGAAACTTGTAAATATTGATTCGCAAAATGTGGGTGTTGTTTATGACGAACATGGCAAATGGGTTATAAATAAAGAATTACAGGACAAAGCTCTTGATGCAGTAAAAACTTTAACTAATGTTTATGGCGGGACTGCTGCCGGTTTGGAAAAAGATATAGAAGAAGGGAAATTTGATCCGTATTCAAGAATTATATCTCTTCCTGTTTTTACAAGAGAAGATTTTACATCGCACAAATATTGGATTGAAAATATATTCCAGCCATGTAACAGTCTTATGAATATAAATAATTACAGGACGTTGCAGGAAAAGATGTTTGCGCATAATCTGAACTTTGTATCAGATGGAGCATTTGTCAATGAAGGTCTTATGGGAACCCATTTTACAAATATGCTCAGATGGGGCGGAGATTCTCCATATTTCAGATGGTTCAGAGCAGGCAATTTAAAAGATTCTCCTTTGTCACTGGGTGTTTTCCCAAAACGCACCGAAAATGTTTCCTGGAAGCTAGTGAATTCGCCCAAAATATATACTCAGACACCTTCAGGAAATGTTGAAGAAAAATCAAACAAAAAATATAACCCAAATGAACCGACTTATATACAGTTTTTTGATAAACGACTTGTGACTGATGCTGAAAAACAAGACCCACAGTTTTTAATAAAATCTTATTCAAAATTGAATACAAAAGACGGGTATGATCTCAGTACGCATGACGATTCTGTATTCCCATATTTCTTTGAAGTTAATCCGAAAACAGTTAAGGAAAATGTTTTACGTTTTAACCAGCATAATTCTTATTTATCCAAAGATGATAAAGTAAAATTTGACGGCTATGAAGCTGCAAGAATTATGTCGAAAAATGAAAACTTCGTTGTTGACGGGAAATTTGAAAGCGGTTTTGAAACCTGGGATGCAAACCCTGATATTGCGAAGCTGAATTTTGTTTTATCAAACAATGATCTTAAAACTTTGAAAAACATGCCAAATAAAGATGCCTTATTGGAAGAAGCCAAAATCAGACAGGCAAATTGCCAGGTTCAGGATTATACAATTGAAGGCGGTAAATATTGGACAAGAAAAACTAATGATATTTTAAGATTACATGTAGCTCAGACTCTAAATAGTGTAGATGCGGCAAATCCGCATGCGGCATTTAAAAAAATTACAGAATTATCTGATGGTGAAAAATTCCCAAAAGTATTAAAAGCCCAAATTTTTGAAAATGAAGTAAAAAATGTTCTAAACGGGTTTTATAAAACATCAAGAAATTTGTCGCATGAAGGCAAAAATGAACAAATTCTTGAGCAGCTTATGAATATGCCGCTTGAAACAATTGAGTTCGGGACAAATCTTGTTGGTGTTTTAGGTTCTCCGTTGATTTCAAAAAGAGCCGTAAGCGAAGATCAAATTGGTGTTTCAAGATATGAAATTTACAAGCAAGGTAATCCGAATTTGCCTGAGGAGTATTCAAAAACCTACAATGAAATGGACAACATTTACAAAAATGAAATGTCCGTATTTACTGCCAAAATTTTGGATAAAGTTAATGAACAATTATCAAAAGATAACAAATTGTTCAATGGTGAAGAAGTAACAGAATTCGGTCAGTATGTATTGCCGCTGATAGTTCCGCAAATTGCAAAATTTGCAGTAGTAAAAGCATTCGCACCTGATGTAAAAGCTGATTATAACAAAAATAACGGTGAAATTACTTACGATTATAAAGCTCTTTTAAATACTCATTTACAGTCTTTAAATTTGCCAAAAGCAGGTTCTCCGGAAGATGAAGCAATGCTGGTTCTTGAAAAAATGAAGAATGGAATCAGTGCTATTTCTTCATCTGATGCTGATTTTATTGCTAAAAGCGTATTTGCAACATTAAAAAATACAAATGTAAACAGCTTCAAACTTGCAGATTTGATTATAGATAAAACTCAGGCAGGTTTGGATTGGAGAATTGATGCTGCCAAAGATATAGCTGATATCGATGCTTTAAGGACACATAAACAACCTTTTGAAGACATTTGGAATGATGTAAACGCTTTTTGGAAAAAGTTTTCACAAGGTGTATATTCAGAAAATCCAAATTCATATATTGTGGCTGAAATTACTGATGAAGATAGTCTTTTTGACAGTGCATACGGCTCACAATCTCCTACTTATCCTTCAAAAGCTGATATATTACCAAAATTTTTGCGTGACACAGGTATTACTGCCAATGCGCAATATTCAAAATTTTTCTATGATATAGTGAAATTATATTCACGTTCATTTGAGGATGCAAAAACTCTCAACGCAGATGAAAATACTTTTGATCTTGCGAATCATCTCAAATCAACTCTTATGTCTGAAAGTGGTTCTCTGCTCAAAGCGTTTTCGCTTCCTGCAATAAATTATGCATATACATTTATTGGTAACCACGATAAACCAAGAGCGTTACATTGTGCGGCTTTAGATATGGATATGTTTTACAGTGACCTTACCTATGTACAGGATAAAAAACACAGAATGGACGCATATCGTCTGATTAAGGATAAATCTTTAGAACACGTATCTGAAGAAGAAGTTCAGCATTATAATTTTGATAACATTTCTCCTAAAGCTGTTGCAATGGGTATGGCTTTGAGAAAAGGTTTCATGGATGTATTAAACGATTATAAAAATAATATGTCCCAGGAAGAATTTGATAATAACTTTAAAGCAATCAGCAAAGCGGTTGCAGATTTAAGTTCCGGTAAATTTGGTTCAATAAGATTCGACGGTGATTCTTTCGGTGTTAAACCAATAGATTTCAATATTAAAAAAGTCCTTGAACAGGCAAAAAATCAATACAATTTCAAATTTACAAATGCAAAGCACGAAAAGAATTTTGAAAATGACGTTTTTGAAAAAATTATGACTCCTGCTATGTCAAAAATTCTCGCAATGATGCAGATATTATCAGCAATGCCGGGGATGCCGACATTATATGACGGAGATGATTTAGGGGCTACCGGTTATGATACGGAAAAGAAAAATGTTTATTTGCAGGGCAGACAACGTGTTCATAATGAATGGGCCGAACTGGATAATCCAAGATATAAAAAATTTATTGCAGATTATAAAAAAGAAATTGATAAAGCAATGGCAATAAGAACTAATGCTAACTGCAATGCTCTTAATAACGGTGCACCTTTTGTCCTGCCAATGCAATACGGTTATAATCCGTTTGGCGGGGATAATAACAGATATAATATTCCTGCAGTAATTCAGCAGAGTACAGACGGAAGAATGACTATTTCTTTATTTAATTTACACAGAAATATTGATAAAAACACAGAAATATTGATAAAAACCGTCCGGCATTTGATCATTTACAAAAACTCGATACTAAGTGTGTTAAATTAAGCCAAATAGAACTTAACAGTGAAAACGGTGTAGAAATGAACGGTACAATGGGTATTGGGATTAAGGGTTTAAGAAATAATACTGAATTTTATAATGCTAATGACCCAAGTGATAAGTATTATGTAAACATTGTCGGGGATAAGTATATTATCAAAAGAGCTAAAGACCATGGTCAGATTACTTTGAGTGACCCGACTTTGGTGTTATATAGTAATCCGCAAAATGCTCCGTTATCATTTACCGGTCAGTATCATATCAAACAAAGCAGAAATATGCTTGTAAATTCTTATAGAATTTAATTTTTT
>CACXAK010000144.1 GCA_902765655.1 uncultured bacterium
TATAGATATAGCTATTGATTATCCGGAGCTAACACTGGAGCAAAAGCTAAAATTAGAATCAGATTTTGTAAATTCAACGTTTCCTTATGAAGTAGATATTATTGATTTGAACACAATAAATGAAAATTTCAGAAATATAATAAAAGATGATTTGGTGGAATTAAAAATAAATAATCAGCATGCAAATTAATGCATGCTGATTATGTTTAGATTGGCTTATTTTTCTTCTTTTGGTGGAGGTGGTGGAGGGAATATACCTTTTTCACCGTCTTTATCAGGCCCGAACATTCCAAATGGCGGTCTTGGCGGATGTTTCTTTTCAAATTTCTTTCTGCCTTCTGCCTTCATTTTTGCCAATTCTTCTTTTTGTTCTTTTGTTAAGATTTTTTCAAAATCCTGTCCGTTTTGCTTTCTGATTTCCTGAGCTTTTTTGTGAAGATCACGTAATTCTTTAAATTTTGCTTCAATTTGCTCTTTTTTAGCGCTTTCTTCTAAATCAGATTTCTTAATTTCAGCAATTTCTTTTCTTAAAGCCATTGACTTATCCATTATCGGCTTCATTTGATTTGCACCCTTTTGGTGAATCTTTTTTGCTTTTTCTTTTTGTTTTTCAGTCAAATTAAGACGCTGTTCAAATTTTTGCTTCATTTTTTCATGTTGCGGGCCGCCTTTTTTCAACGGTGCGGCATCAGTTGTTTCCTGAGCCATGACCTGAGATGAGCTGAAAGCTATCGCTGCAGTCATAAACATAATTGATAATAGTTTTTTCATAATGTTCTCCTTATAGTAAGTCTTGTAACTTTTCGCATAATTCTTTTTTTGCATTATATATGCGGGATTTGACTGTTCCTAACGGACATTTCAACTTTTGCGCGCATTCATCGTATGAATATCCGTCAATCTCAGTCATAATTATTATTTCTTTGAATTTTGGTTTTAATGATTCTATTGCATTTATTATTTGCTTTTGCCTTTCTAAATTTATTATCTTATCTTCAGGGGAAGATTTTTTATCTTTGATAGATTCAAGTGTATAATCATCATTTTCTGACTTTTGAAAAACTCTATGGTAAGCAGATTTGAGATAATCAAGAGATGCATTTTTTGCAATCATCGATACCCAACTCTTTGAAGTACCTTTTTCACTGTACTTCCCGGAGTTTTTCCATATTTTTAAATATACTTCCTGTTCAATATCCTCATTTTCTTCTTTGGTTATTAAACGGATTATATTTTTGATATTTTGTTTATTATTTTCTATTATTTTATTAAAATCCATCTACTCTACCATTATAAGTCCGTATGAATCAACAGGGAAACCGAGATCCTCGGCACTAAGAGTTGTGCCATATCTTAAAGTATCAGATAAGTCAGTGTTGAAGCTCATTATCCCAGCACCCGTACCAAGAAAAATAAATAACAATAAGGAACACGCAATTTTTAGCATTCTGTTATTTTTACGTTTTTTCTTGTAATATGGCTTTACTTCCTGAATTAAAGAAGAAATTTTTTGCATTCTTTCATGTTCTAATCTGCAATCTTCACATTGTTCGAGATGTTTTTGAAAATCTTCTTCAGATCCAAAAGTAAAATAAGCTTCATAATTTGTACATTTGTTTTTCATATTTACATCCTTTACAACATTATAACGATTTAAAAATAAAAAAGTTCATTTTTTTATAAAATTAAATAATAAATAGCATAAAATAATTCTTAAGGATTATAAAAAAATAATACTCAGGGAGTATTCAAATCTATACTTAAGAATGGTGCAACGAGGGGCAAAAAAATTGTATTATAATAATGTAAGTTCAATGCATCCAAGCACTTTTTCGGGGTTGCGATAAGATTTGTTTCTTTTCCGGTTTGGTCTAAAATGTCTTGAACTTACGCTTTAAAAGGAAATTTTTCATGTTTTATAACTTCCGGCTTGTTTTGTATTCTTGCAAGGCAAGTCTTTTTATTTTATAATCGTCAGGTAGATTATTATAAAGGAGTTTTAGTTATGACAGAAGTTAGAGCAAGCCATATTTTAGTTAAAACAGAACAGGAAGCAAAAGATTTATATGAAGAAATTACATCAGGGAAATTAACCTTTGCTGATGCAGCTATGGAAAAATCTTTATGCCCGTCTTCAAGAGATGGAGGAGATTTGGGTTACTTTGGCAAAGGCATGATGGTCAAACCGTTTGAAGATGCATGCTTTTCAATGGAAGTCGGTGAAGTTTCTCAACCTGTTCAGACCCAATTCGGCTGGCATTTAATCCAACTTACCGGGAAAGAAGATTAACTAAAACTTTAACCTGCGAGGACAGCATGAATATAAGACAGTTTATGCAGGATAATAAAATAAGCTATTTGCTTGTTAATTCAACTAATGAATTTTTAGTTGAATATAATACTTTGAATCAAAATTCGAGATACAAATTAACCGGCTTTAGCGGTTCAACGGGAGATGCGCTTATTACTCCCAGTACAATATTTCTTTTTGTTGATGGCAGATACCACATTCAGGCAGATCAGGAAGTCGACCATAATATTGTAACTGTTGTTAAATTACAAACGGGGCAGAATTTTGATGAAGAAATTATTAAGAGAATTCCAGAAAACGAGATTTTAGGAATTTTTGCCAAAAAGAATTCTCAAAACAGAGTCGAAAAATTTGCGCAGAACAGAAAAATAAAATTACTGCACAAAGACCCGTTTGATGAAGATTTTGAATATTCATCAGCAGGAGATGTTGTTATAGATGAAAAATTTACCGGAATTACATCTGAAGAAAAAATTGCTAAAATAAGTGCCAATCTAAGCGAGGATGAAGCAATTTATATTACAGATCAGGATGAAGTTTCTTATGTGTTTAATATGCGCAACTTTACAAGACAGGCATATAGCGCCAAAATTCAGGCAAAAGCCATAATTATGAAAAATAATGCTATTTTGTTTAACGGTGAAAAGCTAAAAAATCTCGATGAATTTTTAAGAACGGTAAAACAAGACATATATGTCGATAAAAACACTATAAACGCTTATGACTACGCATTACTAGGTGATAGGGCTTTTGAATTAAAAACAAATCCCGTTAAACAAATGAAAGCACAAAAAAACAATGCTGAAATCGAGCACCTTAAAAGCGCTTTTAAAAGGACAGATAATGCTGTTAAAGCAATCAGAGATTACATACTTAACAATGATAACATTTCGGAATTTGATATTGCAGACCGGCTTGCAAAAGAATTTAAGAAGCAGGGAGCATTGGGTCTGAGTTTTGCATCTATTGTTGCCAAGGGTAAAAATAGCGCATTAGCCCATTACTCAAAATGTTCAAAAGACGAAATTATATCCGACGGAGACTTGGTTTTAATCGATTGCGGAGGGTATTTTGAAGGCGGTCTTGCAACAGATATTACAAGGGTATTTGTAAAAGGAGAACCGTCACAACTTCATAAAAAAATATATACGCACGTACTTAAGGCATTTTTAAATGCATTTAATTACCATAAAACGCACGATTGCACCAATATAATAACAGGATACGAAATTGATAAGTCAGTCAGAGAATATTTTAATTCTCAGAATCCGGATGGATTTATATTCAATCACGGCTTAGGGCATGGAATTGGAGTCAATGTCCACGAATATCCACCCAATTTGAGTGCAAATGAAATTGCTAAAGTCCCATTACTTGAAGGAGAATGTTTCTCTATTGAACCCGGGCTATATAAAGAAGGATTATTTGGTATTCGGCTTGAAAATTCCTGCTACTATAAGGATGGCAGGATTCACTCATTTG
>CACXAK010000145.1 GCA_902765655.1 uncultured bacterium
AAAGTTTAAATTTAATTATTACAATTACTTATATATAAAGTATATATTTAATATATCTTTACAATTTAAAAAAAATTGTCAATTTTTCAACACAATTTGTTTTTATATATATAGATAACTAAATAAAGGATATTATATTGAGTTACGCAGATTTTATGAGGACCTCAACCGGGATAATATGTGGGTTGCAGTCGTTTAATTCATATATTGAGCAAAGAGACAGCGGGGTAAACCCGCGGGTTGCTACAGCTAATCTTGTCGGTAATATTTTCAACGGATTGGCAAGAAATGAAGTTGCTTATGAGATGCAACGTTTCGGTAATCCTGCAGGTAACTTGATTAATATGTATGCCGGTTACGGGAACCCAACATCTAATGCTATTGGGACTTTGGGATTAATGACGGCTTGTTCTCCATGGATGTTTTTTAATAGTCCGTGTTGCTATGGCGGATTTGGCTTCGGATATGGTTATGGTATGATGCCATACTCTATGGGATGGGGTATGGGCGGTTTTTGGTGCTAGTCTGACATCTCAGTTTCTTTATTATAAGAAATCGTGCCTGATATAGCGACCAATGTCCAGAATATAAATTGAAGTTGTGGTCTGAAGTATATTGTGTCGACCAATCCGTGGAATACGGCCGCGCATATTGCAATTAAGCACGATGCTGTGATGATTATCCCTGATGTATTTTTTGAAGTAAGAATGTATTTAAATCCGTCATAAATAAGTTTAATTATAAAAGCAAGAAAGACAATTAGTGCAAAAATGCCGCTTTCTACTGCTGTTTCAAGATAAATATTGTATGCACTTAAAGCATCAAAACCTGTTTTCATATACAAACCGTATATTTCCCTGAAATTTTTGTTCCCGACTCCTATACCCAAAAGCCAGTTGTCTTTGAACATTTCAAGTGATGAATGGTATACATTAAATCTGAATGAGTTTGATGAGTCGCTTCTCATTGCAAAAATAGATAGAAATCTTAATCTCAGTGAATTTACAAATGTAATGGCTGTGATAAAAAGTAAAGTCGCAGAGCTGATAATTGAAATATAAATCTTTTTATGTGTATTCCAGAAAAATTTTGCGCTGATTAAAAATATTAATCCGAAAACAAGCATCATTGACAGGTATGCCCCGCGGCAACCTGTCTGAAAAATGGCATAACAGGTGCAAATCGAGGCAATAATTCCTCCAAGTGCAATGTTATTCATTTTTTTATGAATAAAGTAAAATGCGCTGCCTATGACAACGGGTAATCCGCAAACAAGGTAACCACCGTAAAGATTTGGATTTAGCGGTTTTAGAGTCCCGTAAACTCTTGAAATAACATCTTCAGGATTCAAATATGATGTGTCCTGCCAGGTTGAAATTTGTTCAAGATGCAGTGTGCTTTGGAATATCCCTATAATGGCTTCAAACGTGATGCATCCTGCGATTGTTCCGAGTATAAGTGGAATATGTTTTTTATTGTCTTTAAGGTATATGCTTAGTGACAGGTAAAATCCCAAATATATAAATGTTTTAAAAAATCCTTTTAAACTAAGAGCAAAAAGGGTTGAGCCAAAAAGACTTACCATTACAATTAAAAAATATACAAGTAAAAAAACTTCAAAGATTTTCAGGTTAATTCTTTGCCCGGGGCATATTAATAGTTTTATAAATGTCAAAAATATTATAATAATTCCGACAAAGCCAATAAAATCAGAGCCCATAAACATTGACACTATAAATGTCAATAAAATGAAAGGTAGTATTATTTTATCTATATTTTGTAGGAATGTACTATTCTTATATAAAAAATTTAATCTTTTTTGTGTGAATTCTAAAATATTATTGAACATCATCTGTTGTATTCATATCTCTGTTTACTTTTTCATCATCTACCGCATCAATAATTTTTATGTCTGAAACAGAACCGCTGAATTTGTAATCTGCGCCTTCTAATGTAATCGGTAATCCCATTTTAATTTTATTCCCTCCGACAACAGCCCCGTCTTTTGTTATTTTTGCTGTATCTGTCAATGTAACAACGACATCGTACAAGTCAGGTTGTGATTCATCTGTTACTGTTACGACCTTATTCCCTGTCAGTGTAGGGATAACGATTTTACGCCTGTCTGCGTTAACATCAACTACGTCCAAATCCGAGTATGGAACATTTCTTATGCTTATAAATGTCTTTTCCCCCTTTTTAATGGGAATTTCTTCTCCTGAAAAAGTTACCCCTCGCATATAAACTTTAAAGACAATTTTTGAAGTTGCTTCAATCTGTTTATCTGCTGTCTGTCTGAAACCTTTATATGTGTAAAATCCTACACATAAAGCTATTATGCAAAAAATGATGATTATATAATCAACAGGTCTGATTTTTTTCAGAATTTCAATAAATTTTTCCATCTGATTCTCCTTATAACGAACTTATAATTTTTGGACTGCATTCAACAATTCATCGATAGTAGTTGTAGCACATCCGAATTGTCTTACTACAATGCTTGCAGCGACATTTCCTATTACTGCAGAGTAAACAGGATCAATTCCTGAGGCAAGGGCAAGTGAATAAACTGCTGTTACTGTATCTCCGGCACCTGTCACATCAAAAACTTCTGACTTGTTAAATACAGGGATTTTTTGATATTTCCCGTTTGGTTCTGCAACAAACATTCCGTCTGCTCCGCAGGTTATTAAAACTGATTTTGCATTTGTATGAGATAATAGTTTATCCCCTGCTTTTTTCAGATCTTCTTCATTATTAATTTCAAAGCCGACTGATTTCTCTGTGTCAGGCAGATTCGGAGTCATAGATATAACGTTTTTGTAATTGCCTAATTCTCTTTGGGCATCTACAACTGAAACTTTCCCTGATTTATTTGCCAGATTTATTGCAAATTCAATGATTCTCGGGGTAAGAGTTCCGATATGGTAGTCAGATAATATGATTGCGTCATAATTTGGTAGAAGCTGTTCAATTTTCTGAATAATTTTATCTTCAGTTTCTTTAGATACAAAACCTTTTGACTGTCTGTCAATTCTGACTATTTGTTGTGTTATAGAAGTCGTTATTGAACCGGAAATTCTTGTTTTTACAATTGTTTTTCGGTTTTCATCCGTAACTATACCATCACAATTTATATTGGCTGCTTCAAAGGTATCGAATAAAAAACCTGAGTGGTAATCGTTTCCTGCGACTCCGATAACTCCAACTTTCCCGTTATTCAGTGTTGAAACGTTATGTGCAGCATTCGATGCTCCCCCAAGAATATGTTTTGTTCTTGTATGCTGTAAAATTAATACAGGTGCTTCTCTTGAAATCCTTTCAGCATCTCCGTATATCATTTCATCAAGTGCTAAATCCCCAATAACCAATACTTTGGCATTTGACAATTTCTTAATGCATGAAATCAGTTTATTCTTATCCAAATTCATAAATTTATATCTCTGCCTTTCTGATACTCAAATTATATCACAAACCTGAAATAAATATTTTAACCGATTGAATCGGTATCCAGTATTTGGCATGTTGTATTGCCAACTGCAATCAATTGGGCAAATTTTTTGAGGTCGGCCTCAATTTCTGGGAATGTTCCGTAGTGCATTGGTATAACCGTTTTTACTCCAAGCCATTTCGCAGCCATTGCTGCATGTTCTACATCCATTGTATAAGTTCCGCCAATTGGTAAAAGCGCAATTTGTGGAGCGTAAAGTTCTTTTATTGTTTTCATTTCTCCTGTTAAACATGTATCTCCTGCATGGAATATGC
>CACXAK010000146.1 GCA_902765655.1 uncultured bacterium
TCTGTCAAAATCGCTGACTTTTAATGTAATAGGTTTAGAACCGCCTTTAAAATAAGGCCCGACAGGAGATACAAATATTCTGAACATAAAATCCTGTGCGGGTTTAACACCCATGACAGGTGAATAACCAAATAAATATGGTCTTATATATAAACTTGCACCTGTTCCGTATGGAGGAACAAATTTTAAATTTGCTTTTACAACTTTTTCAACTGCTTCAACGAATTTATCTTCCGGATATGGCTGCATTTCTAACCTTAGTGCGGTATCGTGCATTCTTTTGGCGTTCAAATCCGGTCTGAAAACAACAATATGTCCATCAACCGTTTCATAAGCCTTCATTCCTTCAAAACAAGTTTGTGCATACTGTAAAACGCATGCACATTCGTTCATGGTAATATTTTCATCATCTGTAAGCTGTCCTTCATCCCATTTTCCGTCTTTAAACATTGAAACAAATCTTTTGTCTGTTTTGTAATATCCAAAACCTAAATTAGTCCAGTCTATATTTGCTTTTTCAATAGTCTGCATAAATTATCCCTCCTGATAAGTTTAGTATAGCATAAATATTTGTTTATGTTATAATTTGGAAGTTAAGAAGAGATATGTAGGTTAGCTGTATAGGGCTGACGATAAAATAAGGAGAAAGATTAAAATGACTGAAAGAAAAATTGCTTTAATTACAGGCGGTTCAAGAGGGATTGGTTTTAGTTGTGCAAAAGAATTAGCACATGCCGGCTGTGACATCATTATCAACGATATTTGTGATGCTGCAACAGCTCAACCGGCTATTGACGAAATCAAGGCAATCGGTGTTAATGCTTGGTTTTATCAATTTGACGTGTCAAATGATGAACAGGTTAAAGCCGCTGTTGATAAAATGATTGAAGAACACGGACATATTGATGTTCTTTTGAATAACGCAGGTATTACAAAAGACGGTTTGTTCTTGCGTATGGATGCTGAACAATGGGAAAGAGTTATCAAAATTAACCTTGGTTCAGCTTATTATGTAACTCATGCGGTTATCAAATATATGATGAAAGCAAGACAGGGTTCAATTATCAATATGTCATCAATCGTTGGTGTTCACGGTAATGCAGGTCAGGCAAATTATTCTGCTTCAAAAGCCGGCTTGATTGGTTTGACTAAAACTCTTGCAAAAGAATTTGGATCAAGAAATATCAGAGTTAACGCTGTATGTCCGGGATTTATCCAGACTGCAATGACTGCAAATCTTGGCAATATTGAAGAATACGCTGCAGCTATTCCGATGAAGAGATTCGGAACACCTGAAGATATTGCTAAAGTTGTTAAATTCTTAGCACTTGATACAGATTATGTAACAGGTCAGGCAATTGAAGTTGCAGGCGGTTTGATGCTGTAAGAATAAGTCGCGAAGACGATAAGTTCATTAAATAAATTAAAATTGCAAAAACGAGAATTATATTAAAAATTCTCGTTTTTGTTGTTAAATCTTTAATTTTTGCGTAAAATATCATTAAAAGGAATAAGTATGAAAAAGTTTGGTGTTTTATTATTTATAAGTGTTTTAGGAATTTTTACGATTGTGCAAAACCCTTCGCATGGAATTGTTGTTACTGCTAACAGTGTAAATAACAATACTGTAAAAACTTATACAGCATCTATGCCTTATGCAAATTATCTGAAATTTTATATTATTGACGGAGAAAGAGTCAAACTTACTTTCAAGCACATGAATGAAGAAAGTGAGAAAAACTATATTCGTAACCTGACAAAAGAAGAAAA
Organism: uncultured bacterium; assembly: GCA_902765655.1. Taxonomy (GTDB): domain Bacteria; phylum Cyanobacteriota; class Vampirovibrionia; order Gastranaerophilales; family Gastranaerophilaceae; genus Zag111. Next base: position 1,771 of record CACXAK010000146.1, read on the forward strand.
ACAGGATTATAAATACACCAAAAAAATTCAGCAAATGATAGATCGTGGTGCATGGGGTGAGGTTTTATACAAATATCCTACATTCTATCCCGCTCTTGTTCAATATTATGACAATTGTATAGAAAAAAATCTGTATGAAGAGGCCTTGAGGACTATGGATAAAATCAGAATGGCTGACAGAAATTATCAGATTTTTTCAAAAAATACGATAAATAATGAACTTGGTACTTTATACATCAAAAATAAACAATATCAGAAAGCTTTGGAAGTTTATAAACTCTATGAAAACAGTGCAAATGATAATATTTATTCTTCTATGGCTCAGTGTTATTACGGTTTGGGGGATTATCAAAATGCTCTGTATTATCTTGGAAAAATTCGCAACAAAAAATACGAAGATAATGAACTTGTTTATACAATCTACATAGAGAAAAATGACATAAAAAATGCTCATAAAGCTGCAATGACGCTAAATAATTTAAAATATAATTTTGAAAATCTCATGCGTATTCAAAAAACATCTCAAAATGATGCTGATAAATTGAAATATGCTTATCAGGCGCGTAATACAACTATGAATGAAGCAGATATCGATATGGTAAATAAGATTATTGCCGATTTGGAACAAAAAAGCTTGATAAACAGCTTTCAACATTGAAAATATTTGTTAAAGCTCCAAATTGGGAATATTTTAGGAATCAATTGCCTGAAAATATTACCGCTGCAGAACTTTGTCAAAAACAGGATGAATTTTTCAGAACAGCAAATCAGTATTTGATTCGATATGACGGTCAGCAGTTGACAAATGCCTTTTATTCGCTGAATCAGGATTATATGAACTATGTTCTTGCCAAAAAAGAACAATACTACAAAGAAAAACAAGCAGAAGCAGAACAGGCAATGCTTGAAATGCAGGCACAGCAACAGTACATAAACGAACAACTTATTCAGCAGCAGCGTATGCAAAACTATATTCGTATGCAGCGTATTCAAAATCTCGGCAATCACGCATATTATTCTAATCCTTTGATGTATGATCCGTTTTGGTAGAATTTAAACGGATATTTCATTTTGATTTAAAATGTCTTGTAATGTTTTTGCCGAATCATGAAGTTTTGATATTTCTTCTTCATTCAATTGGATAGGAATATGTGTTTCTATGCCGTCTTTTCCAACAATAGCAGGCATGGACAATGAAATCCCTTCAATTCCGTATTGTCCGTGCATCATGGAAGAAATAGGTAAAATAGATTTTTCATCTCTGATAATAGCTTCACATATTCGTTTTACTGCCATTGCAACGCCAAAATATGTTGCTTTTTTCTTTTCAATAATTTCATACGCGCTGTTTTTTACATCGAGAGCAATTTTTTTCATATTTTTCTCGTGGTCGCAGTATCCGCGCATTTCACAAAACTTATGTAGCGGGACACCTGATACGTTTGCACTTGACCATGCAGCAATCTCACTATCTCCGTGTTCTCCTATTATGAACGCGTGAACGCTTCGTGAATCAACATTTAAATGATTGCCCAATTCGTGTTTTAATCTTGCCGTATCCAAAACTGTTCCCGAACCTATAACGCGATTTTCAGGCAGTTCTGAGAGTTTTATTGCAACCGTTGTTAAGATATCAACAGGATTTGCAACGATAAGTAAAATTCCTTTAAAATCGCGTTTTTTAATTTCAGGAATAATCGATTTAAAAATAGAAATATTTTTCTTAACAAGATCAAGTCTTGTTTCTCCCGGTTTTTGGTTTGCGCCTGCGCTAATAATAATTAGTGATGCATTTTTAATATCATCATAATCTCCTGCATAAATCTTTATCGGTTTCGCAAATGGCACTCCATGACTGATATCTAAAGCTTCTCCCTCAGCTTTGGCTTTGTCAGCATCAATGAGAACCATTTCAGAAAATAATCCTGATTGCATAATTGA
>CACXAK010000147.1 GCA_902765655.1 uncultured bacterium
TATTCCACTTTCATCAGTACTTACTAAACTATCATTTGACCTTTACTATCCCTAGGTCTACCCCTTTAATCCGGCAGCCATTTTATATTTGGCGTGCTCTTTATGTATTCTAATTTAGTCCTAATTTTACATGATTACAAGTAAAAAAAAATTATTATTTTTTTACAATTGACCATGCCCTTTGTATTAGTAATAAAAAATTCGTGTTATAAAATCTTAATGAAGATTTTTTAATGAAATCTTGTAAATATTTTGCGAGTTTTCATTTGACAATATAAAATTAGTGGTAAGAAAATAGCATGCCAAATGCATATATTTATTGATTTTTAAGGAACAACTAATGAAAAGATTTATGGAAACAAATACCGTGACACATAATTTGATGTCATTTAGCGGTTTTAAATCACTTTTGATTTTTTCCATGCTTGTTGAGGGACCAAAAACTTATGAAGAGATAATAGAAAATATTGAAAACAATGAATATCTTAAAGAAACCATATCTAAAGATACAATCAGAATATATATGAACTCTCTGAGAAAAGTAGGCTGCGATATAAAAAAAATATATGAAGGCCGAACCGTCAAATATTACATAAGCTCACACCCTTTTGAACTTAAAATCACTGACGCTCAGGCCGATAGTATAATAAAAATATACAAAGCTATATCCGGGTCAATTGAGCTGGGAGATTTTATACTGCTACAGAACTTCTTTGATAAGATTTCCGAACATATAACAAATGAGAAGCTAAAATTACAAATTAAGAATTTGTCCCCAATAAGTAATCTTAACAGCTCATTAATTAAAGAATTAGCAAAATACACTAAAGACAAAACTGAAATAACAATTCTATATAACGCAAAAAATTCCAAGAAGAAAAAAGAAATTACTATTTTACCTGACAAAATGCACATAAATAACCACAAATTATATATAACGGGTTATAACTCGGAGTACCAAAACTACGGCGAATTCCCGGTTAATAATATTATTAAAATTGTGAGTGTAAATATAGATTCTCCCAAATTAGAAATCCCGGGATTAACAGTTACATACAAATACCTGAAAACAGACAATACAAATTTTGAAATTTTGAATAATGAAAAAATTATAGAAGAAACAAACGATTATCTGATAATTGAGATTTTCTCCAAAAACAAATTTGAAATAACTCAAAGAATCTTGTCTTTTACAAATAAATGTATTGTATTATCCCCTGATAATTACAAAAATGAAATTATTTCCTGCTTATTAAAGATGAAAGAAGGTTATATTGAAGAACAACAATTCTAAAATCAATAACGGTTGCATAAATATGTTCAAATTTCTCAATCTTCTTTACAAAAATGAAGCAGAATACGAAAGCGTATATGAGATATTTAAAAGTGACATTATAAGAGAAAACGAAGTATATGACGACAAGAAATTAAACAATTTGGTTCAGGTCGTTTTAAACAAATATATAAATGCTTTACGAATTTTCGGAGTAAAAATTAAAAAGGAGAAGAACAAATTCAAGCTTGAAAGCAGCTTATATATTTCTGAATACTCCATAGATAACATTAAGGCAATGAGTATTTTAACAAATGCAAATATCAATATTCCGGACAAAGATATTAATAAAAATATTTCTGAACTTGTAAACAATATTGTGTTAAGGATGGATATACAAAGAAGAAATATCCTAAACTCGCTACTTGGTAAATATAATTTTACATTTTATTTCACTAATATTAAAGATCAGATAGAACAATGTAAGAAATACTGCAAAGACAACGTGCTTTTGGAAATAAATTATATAAATAAGAAGAAAGAAGAAAGATGCATATGCAAGCCAAAAGAAATTAAATATACAATAAAAACAGCCATTTTATCTTGTTATGAAGTAAAGAAAAAAGAAATTATTGAAATTGCCCTCCCCAATATTATATCAATTGATGAACTTCCGAACAGAACGACCTCTTTTGAAAGTACAACAACTGTTGTCTATAAATTAACCGGAAGACTTGCAAAGACATATAAGCTAAAAGAAAATGAAAAACTTGATAAAATTGAAGAAGATAGCATAACAATAATTAATACCGGAGAACCAAGAGACAAATTATTTGCAAGACTGATGCGATATGCGGATTTATGCAAAATAATAACCCCCAAATATATACGCTCCGATATGATAAATTTAATTAATGACTCACTAAAAAATTACAACAAATAAAAGTTCGGATTTAAAAACCCGAACTTTTTACACTACACACTAATCACTATTATAATATATTACACTTCACACAATTTTATCTAAGTAGAAATTTTACTTGTAAATATTGACGTCAGAGCAACCACACCTGCAGCAACAGCACCTATTATACCAGCTTTAGAAGTCAGGAATTTTGCGGCACCTTTTAATATTGTCCCTGTATGACCTGCCAATGCTTTTGCGGCTGCATATGCAGCAGCTCCAACGATCCCGCACCCTGCAATTCTACCAATATTTTGTTCGGTTTTCTCACCTGTCGGAACCGTTTGATGAGTAATTTCTGCTATATTATCTTCAGCTGAACGCCTGCCATATAAGTTTAATGTTAATGACTGAATTAACCCCTGGACAAGAGAGCTGTGACCATGTTCACGCAAATCCTGGACCAGAGTTTTACCTGTCATCTGCGTATATAAAGACAAAGCTCGACTGTTTATTTCTTCTTCACTTGCATCTCCGTATGCATTTTTTACTGCACTAAGAAAATTATTATACGCTTCAGGAATTTGATCTTGTTCATTTTGAGCAACTCTGTCACGCAAATTTACTGCCGTTTCTTGAATTGCTTCCATTGCGCCATTTAACTTAACATCATTATTTCTTTGCATCTTTTGAGCATCTACATAATAATCGTTCCAACTTTGCTGATAATTTTTCATATTATCAAAATAAGAACTATCCGGTGCCCCCATACCAAACATCGGATTAAAGCCACCGCCCATCATTGGATTAAAAATACTGCCATTCATTCCCATTGCACCTGTATATGAACCCATAGACGTCAAATCTATTCTGTCCAAATCGCACGAGAATGGGGACGTCATCGGCATATATTGGAATGTGCCCAAGTTCAGCGGTTGTATTGAACCTACATTGTCCATAACTACCTCCAAAATAAATTAACCTTTTACCTACCTTACCTATATAAAAAATTATGAGATTCAATAATTGCTTAATTAAAATATTAATGTAACATTTTTGTTACATTATATGGTTGATGCAAAAGATGCAATAATCGTTTAATATGAAAATGGATTGGAATAACAAATGAAAAAAGGTTGTTTGAGAAAATTTCTGTCAGGACTGTTTTCACTGCTTGTAATTGCAGGCATTGCGGCTGCAATATATTTCAATCAGCAATTTGTAAAAACAAACATTGTTAATCGCATTGAAGGTATGTATTATGTACACAAAGGAGATGAAGCATACCGAAAAATGCACACAATGAAAGCAATCAGATACTATAACAAGGGTTTAAAACTTTTCCCCGGGCACTACACTGCATGGTACAATTTAGGGAATATCTATGTAAAATATGAAGATTATTATTCTGCATTACATGCATATTCGCAGGCATATAAATATAATCCTAAAATGATGATTGCACGAATGAATTACGGTATTGTGGCAACACAAAAACTGGGGAATTTTGATATT
>CACXAK010000148.1 GCA_902765655.1 uncultured bacterium
ACAATGATTATTTTGTGGGCTTCAGGTATTTTATCAGGAATTATTGATAATATTCCATACACAGCAACAATGGCACCGTTGATTTCCGAACTTATTAACCCTGCAAATCCTAATGCCATAACAGGACATACTCACGCATTGTGGTGGGCTCTATCTTTAGGTGCTTGTCTTGGCGGGAATTTGACCATAATCGGAGCAGCTGCAAATGTATTGGTCAGTGAAACAGCGGCATCTAAAGGGCACAAAATTTCATTCTTTAAATTTATGAAATACGGAGCGTTAGTTACAACAATATCTCTGATTTTAAGCTCTGTTTATTTGTATTTCAGATTCTTACATTAGTACTTTTTATTTATAACCGAAGCATGCGCATCAAGTTCGAATTTATCATCAAGCGGAGATAATTCTATTTTTTCTCCATAGCGTTTTTCTAAAGCAAGAGAGATTAAATAATCTGCGAAATGCGGATTTTTAGGAAGCAGAGAGCCATGCAGATATGTTCCGAAAACATTTTTAAATCTACCGCCTTCAAATCCATCCTTACCGTTATTACCATTTCCGACAATAACTTTACCTAACGGTTTTGATTCTCCTTCGAGATAAGTTAATCCGCTGTGATTTTCGAACCCGACAAGAGTATTTGGAGAAAGAAAATTCGTTTCAACCGTAACATTTCCGATAAATCTTTTACTACCTGCAACGGTATACGCATCCATTAAAGACAATCCGTTTAATTTGTCTTTACCATGCGGCTGATAATAATGACCGAATAACTGATACCCTCCGCAAATGCCTAAGAATACAGCACCATCATCCCTTTGAGATAAAAGATTTTCTTTATGCGAGTACAATTCTTCAACAACTTCTTCCTGTTGTTTGTCCTGTCCTCCGCCTATGAAATACAAATCGTGTGCATTTATACTGTCACCAATGTTTATTTCCTCAAATTCAACTTCAATTCCGCGCCACTCACAACGTTTTTTTAAGGTTATAACATTACCCAAATCCCCGTACAAATTCAGTAACTTAGGATACAAATGTGCTATCGATATTTTTAAATCTTCTCTCATAGTCAAATTATACAACAAAATTATTTACAGCATTATGCTATAATAAATTTATGAATAAAGAACACATTATAAATACTCACTCACATATAAATATGCTTAAAGAACGTACCATTGAAGAAGCACTACAAAATTGCATTGATGAAAACATTACAATAATTGTACCCTCTTATGATGATAAAAGCATTTTTGAAGTTGATGAACTTACAAAAAAATATGATCAAGTTTTTGGTTATGTCGGAGTTTTCCCTGAAGAAGTAAAATGTTTCAACGATAAAACTCTTACTGATATGGAAAATATTATAAAAAATAATAATAAAATTATAAGTTTTTATAAAACAAATAGATTTTGCGAATCAAATGAATCTGCCAATTAATGTGCACTGCCGTGAAGCATATTTTGACACACTTAATATACTCAAAGAACACAACAAAAATTCTCAGGTTATTATGCACTGTTTTTCAGGCAGCTTGGAATTTGCCAAAGAATGTATAAAACAGGGCATATACATTGCAATAGGCGGAGTCGTAACATTTAAAAACGCAGTTAAAGTAAAGGAAGTAGCGCAAAACATTCCTCTTGAAAGTCTTTTACTTGAAACTGACGACCCGTATCTAACCCCTGTTCCGTTCAGAGGAAAAGAGAATCAGCCGTCATACGTTAAATATGTAGCACAGGAAATCGCAAACCTGCGCGGTATTTCCTTTGAAGAAGTCGCAAGAACAACCACCCAAAATGCAAAAAGAATTTTCCCTCAAATTAATTAAGAGTTTCTAATTTTGTTTTCAAATTCAATTCAATATACTTGAAAATATTTGCAACTATACCCGGTTGGAAATAATAATTATCATCAACTGGGGTAATTCTTAACATTCCCTGATTAGTATTTACATTAGATATCGATGCCAAAAACTGCTTCCCAACAGCAGTGAACAAAATAAACCCTGATCTTGACTGAATTTCATCAATCTTAAAATGATTGGCATTTACTGCTGCAACCGTTAAATATAAAAGATGAACATTATCAGTATTAAAAACCTTTATACAATCCTGATAACTAACATCCTGCGTAGTAATAAGTGAACTCAAATCAAACGTTTCTTCTGCCTTTACACTCAATCCGCTTATAACTAAAATTACTGCAAATATAACTGCTAAGATTCTTTCCATGATTCACCCGTATTTATATCAACCAATAACGGCACACGCAGCGGTTGATTTAATTCCATTGCTTCCAAAATCAGTTTTTTTATTGTTTCAAGTTCTGATTTTTCGACTTCTACCACAAGTTCGTCATGCACCTGTAATATAAGTTTTGACTTTAAATTATTATCCTTTAATTTCTTATAAAAATCAATCATTGCAATCTTTATTAAATCGGAAGCCGAACCCTGCATAGGATGATTTATTGCCGCACGTTTTGCAAACTCTCTTATCATTCCGTTCGGGCTGTTAATTTCATCTGCCAAATATCGTTTACGTCCAAATATAGTTTCAACATATTCCTGCTTCTGAACAAGTTCAACCATTGCTTGCATATACAATTGAATTTTGGGATATGCCTGAAAATATTTGTCTATAAAACTTTGCGCTTCGTCAGCCGTAATTTCCAAAGCTTTTGCAAGTCCGTATTTGCTTTGTCCGTACACAATCCCAAAATTAACAGCTTTTGACTTATAGCGCATTTCTTTAGTAACGTCTTCAACCGGAACTCCAAAAACCTTTGATGCAGTCAATGTATGAACATCTGTTCCTGATTTAAATGCCTTTATTAAATTTTCATCCCCTGAAACATGAGCCAATAACCTTAATTCAATTTGCGAATAATCAGCAGACATTATAAGATAATTTTGAGCATCTTTCGGAACAAAAGCCCTTCTAATTTTATTACCTTCAGGAGTTCTTATCGGAATATTCTGTAAATTCGGATTCGATGATGACAATCGACCCGTTGTTGTAACAGTTTGATTGAACGTCGTATGTATTCTGTTATCTTTAGAATCAATCAAAGCAGGCAATGCCTCAGTATATGTCGATTTCAATTTTGCATATTTACGGTATTCAAGAATCAAACGTGCAATTTCATGTTCTTGCGCAAGTGCATTTAATACTTCAGCACTTGTCGAATTCTTTGTTTTTCCACGCTTTTTTGACGATTTTAATTCTAATTTGTCAAATAATATTTCGCCGACCTGCTTAGGGGAATTTATATTAAACGGTTCGCCTGCTAATTCATAAATCTGCCCTTCAAGATTTGTGATTTGTTTATCAAGTTCAGAGGTAAGTTCTTGCAAATAAGGTCTGTCAACCGATACCCCTGTTTTTTCCATATCAGATAATACATAACTTAAAGGAATTTCAATATCACTGAGAATTTTTAATTCCTTTTCATCAAGATTAGCAAGCCAATATCTAACAAGATTAAACAAACTTGCGGTACAATCAGACGTATAATTTTTTACACTTTCTATATCATAATCGGCGAATTTTGCCTTTTTATTATCCGTAACCATTGATGAAAGGATATGATTAATTCTCTCCATACACTGAATATCAAAATCATTATTTGCACCTGAATCTTTAATATAACTTGCAAGCATAGTATCAAAGACAACACCGTTTACACAACCCAAAACATTTAATTCCTTTTTGGTATCGTGCAAAATCTTTTTTATATTTTCGGATTCAAAAATCGGCTCAAGTTTTTCAAAAACATAACCGGCAGACAACTGATTTTCTATATTATGATTTAAAGGAATATAATAACAAACAGCCGGAGAATTAGAATCCGATATTTTAATTCCGCCATCATAAGTAAAATCAGCATTTATGCCGATAGAAATACCGTATAAATCAAAGTTTACGCTGTTTTCAATTTGTACATAACTTCTTAGCGAAATAAAATTTTGCTTTTTTATTTCTTCTATCATTTGCTCAAAATCAACGCTGTCAGCAATAAAGTTACACTTATAATTGAGCACTGCCTTATTTACTTCTGCCTGCACTGCCTGAGCAAAAAGTCCTAACTGCCCGTTTGCATTTTGAGTTTGCGGCTTTGCCGGCTGCACATAATTATCGTTTTTAATCTCTGCATCTTTATTAAATGTCTTTAAAATACTTTCAATATTCTTTAAAAAACTGTAAAATTGCATACTCCTGAAAAACTCAGTAACAGAAGCAATATCAGGTAATTCAATGTTTGTTTTATCAAAATCAAAATCAATATCAACATCACGGACAATTGTCGCAAGATATTTACTGAGTTTTGCATCTTCCACTCCGTTTTTAATTTTTTCACGAACAGAATTACCCTGAATTTCATCAGCATGACTGAGAACGTTATCAACAGTTCCAAATTGTTCAAGAAGTTTTACTGCCGTTTTTTCACCAATACCCTTAATCCCCGGGATATTGTCTGATGTATCACCTCTCAGGGCCTTATAATCAATAACCTGATCAGGATACACTCCAAGCTTCTCATGAACAGCATTCCAGTTATACTCTTTCAATTCCCCCTTTGAAGGTATGATTACCTTTACACAACCTTCTTTATCCACAAGCTGAAAAGAATCCTGATCCCCTGTTAAAATCAAAACTTTGTGTCCTAATTCACACGCGCGTTTTGATATTGTACCGATAACATCGTCTGCCTCAAACCCCTCTTTTGTATAAATCGGAATAGAAAAGGCTTTTAAACCATCATAGATTAAACCCATTTGAATTTGCATCTCATCAGGCATTGCCTCACGATTTGCTTTATAATCTTCATAAGATTCAGTTCTGAATGTATGATGAGAAACATCAAATGCAACCCCAATCGCATCAGCATTTAAGTCTTTATTTTTGAGCAAATCAAAAATCGCCTTAAAAAAACCATAAACAGCCCAGGTCGGAGTTCCTGAACTTGTTTTCATCCCTG
>CACXAK010000149.1 GCA_902765655.1 uncultured bacterium
TTATCATATGTTTCAATAGTTTTGTGTACATAGTTGATAATATATTTCTGCAATTCTCCGTTAATGTCTTTAATATTTATTACAACACAATTTTTATTTCTTAATGTTTCATCTAAAACTGTAAATTCGTCTGCTTCATTGGCAAATATACCCAAGTCGCGGTATTTTAAAAGTTTATTCTTTAATAATGCGAGTTCAGGCATTTGGGTTTCTTTGTATTGTGCCGTAACAACATCTATAAAGTTTTCTATCGGTAAAAATTCATCATCAAGAGTTTTTATATATTGCTGAACGGCATAAAAAATATCCTGAATAACTGCTTTTGTAGGGACATCAACATTTTTTAAATCATATTCAAATATATAATCAATAAAATCCGAATTAAGGGGAAGTTTAAAATCTTTTGACAGCTCCATTTTTGGATAATCTTCAAAGAATGAATCCGTATCAATAATTACACTTTTTTCTTTCATTCTGAAAAGTTGTCTTACACAATTTGAAATCAGAACGGATTTTTCGGAATCATTTTCGCTAAAAACCGTAAAATTATGTTCAAATATAGATGCATCTACATCCAATTGGTCCGTACATCCTGAAATTTGCCCAATTCTTAAACGATTTTCAACAGGCAATAAATTTAACAATTCACTTGCAGGGAGTTCAATAATATTGCTGTTTATACTTGGCGTAGAACCGTCATATTCGCTTACAACGCCCTCAGATGAAAAAGAAAACATCAATTTGGCAACCGCAAAATTATTTACGTTATCAGCTTTTAGGTTTACATACTGAGCAACATAAGACTTTTCTTCCCCGGTAAGTGCAATAAATTGTCCGAGTGTCGGTCTTTCATTTTCATTATAAGAAAGTTTAATTAGATTATTTCTGATTTCGATTAACTTCATTTAAATGCCCTCTACATTGACTTTGATTGTACCATGAAAACAGCTTGCCTTGCCAAAATTATTAAGTTAGTTAACATTTATTGATTTTTCCATAATATTGTATATTTCAACAGTAAGCGGACATATTTTCAAATCTCTGTCTACAAGACTTTTTATTGTTTCTTTGTAGCAAGCTAATATTGATTTGTTCAGACCGTTTTCACTTTCTAAGTCTTTTGTGATTTTACTTCTGTACTCCTCGCTTCGTGTGCGTGGTTCAATTTTATCGGCAAGAAAAATAATTTTTTCAAAATCTGTCATACTAATTTTACCAAGTGTATGCCATCTGATAGACGAAAGCATTTCTGCATCCTTGACCCCGAATACAGTTTTTGCAATATAATAACTTGCCGGAGCATGCAAAGTTTTTTTGTTTGCACGCTCATCTTCATCAACATCATCAAGATAAGAGTCTATTATTTCAAGTAATTTTTCATCGCTGAAGCATTTTGCACAATCGTGTAACAGCCCTGCTGTATATGCTCTTTCTTCATTAAGCCCGAATTTTTTTGCGAGTTCTTTTGCGCTCTCTGCGGTTCCGAGTGAATGCAGATATCTTTTTTCACTAAGATTATTTTTAAGCCACTTGTGCGCTTCTTCCATGCTAATTTTCATATAATCCATTTTTTAAAATATATTCCTTTACTTTTTCATTGATTAAGTTTTCGGTATTTTCGTTTTCTTTAATTCTTTTTCTTAATTCCGTCGATGAAATATCTTCAAAAGGCAAATCTTCAAAATCAAAATCGTAGCCCTTATCTTTTAAATAATTATACTCTAAAGGTGAAAAATTATTTTCCCTTTTAAACACGATAAAATTAATAAGATTTTTTAATTTATCCGCTTTATACCATGTTTCAATTTGCTTAAAAGCATCAGTCCCGATGATAAAATTTATTTTGCCTTCGACATCATATTGTTTATACAATTCACAAATTGTCAGATATGTATAAGATTTCCCTTCTCTTCGAAATTCGATGTCACTGACTTCAATTTTCTGATTATTCAAATCCGAAAGTGCAAGTTTTGCCATTTTTAAACGGTGATAACTCATATTCCCGTCATAATCTTTATGAGGCGGTTTATATGCAGGGATTATAAGAAGCTTGTCAAAGCCATACTTATCAATTGCATACCGTACAACCCTAATATGGGCATTATGAATTGGATTAAACGTCCCTTGAAAAACACATAATTTCATAAGATAATCTTATCACAAATTTTATAGAGAAAGGATTATTTATGAATATTGCAAATGATTTAACAGAACTTGTCGGGCATACCCCGATTGTAAAACTGAATAAGCTAAATGACGGCGATGCTGATATAGCAGTTAAACTTGAATATTTCAATCCCGCAAATTCAATAAAAGACAGAGCCGCTTTGCAGATGATTCTTGATGCTGAAGCAGCCGGAAAAATCAATAAAGATACGGTGCTTATTGAACCAACAAGCGGAAATACAGGAATTGGGCTTGCAATGATATGCGCAATCAGAGGTTACAGAATAATTCTAACCATGCCTGAAACAATGTCACTTGAGCGCAGGGCAATTTTAAAAGGTTATGGGGCGGAGCTTATCCTAACCGAAGGTAAAAAAGGTATGCAGGGCGCAGTTGATAAAGCTTTTCAACTTCACAATGAAATTAAAAATTCTTTTATTCCTTCTCAATTTGATAATCCTTCAAATCCAAAAGCACATTATTTGAATACGTCAGAAGAAATCTGGAAAGATACAGACGGCAAAGTTGATATTGTTGTTGCAGGTGTTGGTACAGGCGGGACAATAAGCGGTATTGCAAGAAAATTAAAAGAAAAGAACCCGAATATAAAATGCGTAGCCGTTGAACCATATTCGTCACAAGTCCTTGCGGGTAAGGAGGCAGGGCCGCATAAAATTCAGGGAATCGGTGCGAATTTTAAACCGCAGAACTTTGATGAAAAATTGATTGATGAAATTATTTCTGTTAAAAATGAAGATGCAATTGAAACCGCAAGGAATCTGGGAACAAAAGAAGGTATTTTAGCCGGTTTTTCAGGCGGAGCAAATGTTTATGCCGCACTTGAATTGTCTAAAAGATCGGTAAACAAAGGTAAATTAATCGTTACTGTTCTTCCTGACTGCGGGGACAGATATTTAAGTTCTGAATTGTATAATATTTAAAAATTATACAATTTTATCAAACTTTATTCCAAGTTCATTCAACTTAGCAATAACGTCGGTAGTTGGGGTTGGCAATTCAATTTTGTCAACGTGGAAGTTTGCAGGTACTTTGAATTTTTTTGTAATATCCAAAATCTCGTTGTACAAATAAGGTCTTTCAAGATTTTTCCCTGTTTTCGCCGGAATTACTGCAGTTTTCCAGCCGGTATAAATCGGATTGATAGCTCTTACAGACATAATTATTTCCTTTATTAGTAACAAATTAATTAAAATATAAAGAAAGTGTAATTTCTACACTTTATAAACTTATGTAAACTGTTTCTTGACTTTAAAAAAAATCACGAGATACTAATATAGTGAAGAGCTAATTAGGAGGGCTGTATGACTGCATTACAAACAACAATTTTAGAAAATATTAATTCACCTGCTGATGTAAAAAAACTTTCATTAAATGAGATGAAAATTCTTGCTCAGGATATAAGACAGGGAATTTTGAATCGTGTAGATAAGGTCGGCGGGCATCTTGGTCCTGACTTGGGTATAGTTGAAGCAACAATAGCACTGCATTATGTTTTTAATTCTGTTTTTAATTCTCCGCAGGATAAATTTATTTTTGATGTTTCTCATCAGGTATATCCGCACAAAATGCTTACGGGCAGAAAGCAGGGTTTTTTAGATCCTCTTAATCATCCTGAGATTTCAGGTTATTCAAATCAAAATGAAAGCGAGCATGACCATTTTATGATAGGGCATACCTCAACTTCTGTTACTCTTGCAACTGGGGTTGCAAAAGCAAGAGATTTAAAAGGGGAAAAATATAATGTAATTGCTCTTATCGGAGATGGTTCATTGTCCGGAGGTGAAGCATTTGAAGGTCTTAATAACGCATCTGTTTTAGGGTCAAACTTCATCGTAATAGTAAATGATAACGAAATGTCAATTGCGGAGAATCAGGGCGGATTATATAAAAATCTGAAAGAGCTGAGAGATTCAAACGGAACCTGTACAAACAACTGGTTCAAAGCATTTGGATTTGATTATATTTATGTTGAAGAAGGTAATGATATTGAAACATTAATTAAGGCATTTGAAAGTGTAAAAGATTCTGTACGTCCTGTTGTAGTTCATATTCATACTTTAAAAGGTAAAGGTTTTGAAAAGGCGGAACAGAATAAAGAGTGGGGACATTGGTCAATCCCGGGGCTTATCAGTCAAAATCTCTCCCCATCAGGAGGAAATGCACCGGAATGTTATGAAACAATTACAAAAGAATATATTTTAAACAAAGTAAAAGAAGATCCGTCAGTAATTGCAATAAATGCAGCGACTCCGGGGGTATTTTGGTGGGATAAAGAATTCAGAAACAAATTAGGCAAAAACTATACTGATGTCGGTATAGCAGAACAGCATGCAACAGGTTATGCATCCGGGCTTGCAATGAATGGAGCAAAGCCGATTTTTGGTGTAATGACTTCATTTATTCAGCGCGCTTATGACCAATTATCACAAGATTTGGCTTTGAATAATTCTCCTGCAACTATTCTTGTGTATTGGGGTGGAATTTCAAGTGCGGATTGTACTCACTTAGGATTATTTGATATCCCTTTGATTTGTAATATCCCAAATATTGTTTATCTTGCGCCGACATGTAAGGAAGAATATTTGCGAATGCTTGATTGGTCCGTTGAACAAAATGAGCATCCTGTTGCAATAAGAGTTCCTGCTTCAAATTATATTGTTTCAGGCACAGAAGATAAAACAGATTATTCTATTCTGAACAAATACAAAGTTGCAGCAAAAGGTTCAAAGGTTGCAATTATTGGTTTGGGCGATTTCTTTGAGCTTGGTAAACAAGTAAAAGAAGAATTAAAAACAAAATTAAATATTGATGCAACTCTTATTAACCCGAGATTTATCTCAGGAATTGATGAAGACCTGCTCAACAGTTTAAAGTCAAATCACGATATAGTTATTACGCTTGAAAACGGAACATTAGACGGTGGTTTTGGTGAAAAAATCTCAAGATTTTACGGCAATTCTGATATGAAAGTTTTAAACTACGGAGCTTTCAAAGAATTCAATGACAGAGTTTCTATGAGTGAATTGAATAAAAAATATCATTTGACCAAAGAACTTATTTGTCAGGATATTCAAAAAATTATTTAACTTGTAAAAGAGGAAAAATCAATGAACTTTAATAAAATTCTTATTACAGGATGCATCATAGGAGCACTGGCTTGCTTATATTTTGCTTTCAACACAAAAGATAAATCAGTTATAACTCAAAAACCTGAAATTCAGCAAAATATAAAAAATAATGAATTTGTTAACACAACTCAAAACAAAAATTATGATGTCGCAGAAAAATATAAAAATGCAGATTCTGTCAATATTACAGTTAATTACCCTGTTTCTTTATCTTACAAAACAAAAAAAGCCGTTTTTGATTTAAGAAAACGCTATATTTCAGAATCTATTTTTGAAAATAAGGATTATGAACCTTCTGAATATGTTTTCGGTCAAATTGAAGATAACAAACCATGGATGTCTATTTATTTATGTGAAGATAAAGACGCCAAAGAACACAGCATAAACGGGCCATCGGAAGAATCGAGATTTATATTAAATCCGACAGTACTTGTTGCGCTCGAATATCCGTTTTTTATAACAGATTCGGATTATGAGTGGTGCCATTCAAATGAAGCAATTATGTTACCCAAATCCGTATCATATTCAGGGAAAAATAATGA
>CACXAK010000150.1 GCA_902765655.1 uncultured bacterium
CAGGGTAATGATAATTTTTCAATGCTAAACAGACCGGAACAGATTATCGAAAAAACAGGTATAGATTCGGCAATTAGTGTTGCAAATGTTCTTAAAACCATGAATGAATCTCCCCAAATTAAAGATGATGGAAGAATTAAAATAGTTGCTTCCAAATAATTATTCATGTACATTTGTAAACTTTTTAATAAATTTCTTAAAGTTTTACGGTATATAACCGATAATAATACTGTTAGAAGATTAGAGAGCATAAAAATAAGAGGAGCGTTATGGTTGAAGATTTAGCACAGGATTCATTTAATATCCCTGATGATTTGTTAGACAGTATTCAACACAATATTGAAAACATAATTAAAACGTTTGACGTTCCCGAAGAAAACAAAATGGAAGTGATTAAACAAATTAATTATATGTATACCAGAACAAAATATCTTTCGCTAACTGATGAATTGACCGAACTTCCAAACAGACGTTGTTTTGATAATGATTTTAATAAAGAATTTTTGCGCGCACAAAGATATAAAAATAATTTAACTCTTGTGATGTTTGATATAGATCACTTTAAGCAGGTAAATGATTTATACGGTCATCAGTGCGGAGATTATATTTTAAAACAGGTTTCAAAAGCGGCTTTGCAAACATTCCGCCAGACAGACACGGTTTACAGAGTCGGTGGAGAAGAATTTATGGTGATTTTGACAGAAACTGATATTAATCAATGCATTATACCTCTTGAAAGATTTCGCAAAACAATAGAAACTCTGTATTTAAATTTTAACAATCAAAGTATAAATATTACCGTAAGTATCGGAGCATGCCAATACAAATCAGAAATGACTGATAGAGACAAATTCATTGAAGAAACGGACAAAGCTCTTTATAAAGCAAAAAATACAGGAAGAAATAAAACAGTTCTTAGTACTGACCTGTAAGATTTAATATTTTTTGATATCTTAACCAGCCGAGTACAACGTGCTGAACATTATCTATTCTTATAATACTTGCATTTGGTGTAACTCCCGGTTTTACCCAATTCGCGGAATTCGGAAGTCCTCCCGCATTAACACCGGTTTTTACCTGTACTCGAGCAAGAAAATAATTCCCAATAGATAGTGCCTTTGAAAGTACCAATTTTAATTGTTCATTATCCGTACAAAAGTACACAGATGCTAAACCTTCCATAATTGTTCCTATACTGCAAGGTCTTATATTATCGATGAATGCTCCGTAGTAGCTGTTTTTGGGGTTTGTAATTTGATTTGTCAGTACAGGAATAGCCATTTGTTCTACATATTCTTTTAATCTTATAACTTCTTCAGGAGTAACAAGTCTTCTAAACAAAAGATTTTCTACGACCATCGCAGACCAGTGATCAAAAGGAATGTCCAAATTCATTGGTTTTCTTAATTCAATTATTCTGAATATTATGTCTTTTGCTGTATCAAGCCATTTCTGCTGAGGATCGATTTCGTATAAATGTAATAAGCCCATAGCAGCTTCAGCAGGATAAAATATCGCTTCTGCTTTAGTATCAATGGTATTATTTTCAAGATTGTAATAAGCCCATACATTTCCTTCTTCATCGGTCATCGAACGGATAAATTCTCCCAACCCGCGTAAAACAGGTAATTCGAGTTCCTTCTCTTCGTATAAATTACACAAAGCACACAAGGCAACCCCTGCAGCTCCTGATTTTGCAATATGAAATTTTATATTTTCTTCTTCCGGAAATGATACTACAACATATTTATCATCATCTAATTTTGAAATATATCTGTCTATAAAATATTTTGAAGATGCAATTCGGTTATCCTTATATTTTGTTTCAAGTCCTAATTTTTCATACTGATACATTGCATATAAAGTTCCTGCATGGCGCAGAGAATTGTATACATCATTTTTGTATATTATATCAGGATCTACATTTTGCATGTATTGAAAACGACCGTCGGGATGAATATTATTGTTAAGATAATTCATCGACAGTGCAATTTCGTCAAAATACGGAAGTTCCCATGTGTTTTCACGCGTATTTTTTCTTGCATCTTTCCATAGTATGGCTATAAATACTGCTACTATTGTCAGAAAAATTGTAGGAATATATGTCGTTGGTGATGATAAATCAAACATAGAATAATTATACCAAAGTAATCTAAAATAATAATAAAGCATTTGTATGATTTTTTATAATTCATAAACAAATGTAACAAAATTATTAACACAGGCAAATCTGAAATAAAAAAATACTTTATATAAATGTAAGTAGTGTGAAAAAAGGTTTTGTGTATTAATGATTGATTTTTCAACAGTCTTATTTTTTATGAGAAACGGAAAACGCGCACAGGAAGGTGAAGGCGGGCGTGGATTTGTTGCAATCGGTCAGGGCGCAAAAGTTGTAAAACAAATATGTGAGTATGATAATATATTTTCAAAAGGAGCAAAAAGCGCGGTAAATGCCTTTAAAACTTTGGCAGAAAATGATAAAGTATTCAACGGAATCTCAAAAGGTGTAAAATTTGCAAGCGAAAATGTTAATCCGTTGATAGTAGTTTCAAGTGGTATAAATGTGCTGACCTCTGAGGATAAGCAGTCAACAATTATCGCTGAAGCAGGGAATTTAGCCGGTATGTTTGCAATAGAAGGTTGGATGAAAAAACATCTTGATGATGTATTAAAAAATCTGCCTATTAATAAAAAATGGCTGCCTGTCGTAAGAGGAATAGCTTTTGTTATTGGTTCAATCGGGACTTCAACAATTTGTTATAATATTGGCAAAGTGCTTGCTGCAAAACTTAAGGTAGTGAATGAAAAATCTCAGCTTGAACAGCAGCAACAGCATGAACAAATTGTAAAAATGTTTCAGGATAAAAAACAGTCAGACCATTTTGCTTCAAAAAGTCTTGCATATAGTGCATAAAGATTATTTTGTGTTATAATTTACGCCATTGAGAGGTAAATTATGGCTAATATTAAAATAACTAAAATGCATGGATGCGGAAATGATTTTGTTTTTATGGATTATGAGGAATTTGTAAAAACGGGAATGACACTTGAAAATTTGTCAAAAAAGCTCTGTGACAGGCATTTTGGTATAGGTGCAGACGGTTTGATTATCCCTGTTTCGTATGATGGAGTAGATGCTGATATTGAGTGGAGATATTATAATTCTGACGGTACGACGGCTCAAATGTGCGGAAACGGGATGAGATGTTTTGCAAGGTATGTTTATGATAAAGGAATTGTTAATAAAAAATCTTTTGGCGTAAAAACACTTGCCGGAATCAAAAGTCCTGAAATTCTTGACGATGGTCTGATTAAAGTTAATATGGGCAAGCCAATTTTAGAAGATGAAAAAATTCCGTTTAAGGGTGAAAGAAAGATAGAAAATTTTAAAATAAATCCTGTGTCAATGGGAAATCCGCATTGTGTAATTTTCACAGAAGAAAATCCGATGGATATGGCTGTAACGTACGGGCCTGAATTAGAAGAACATTCATTTTTCCCCGAAAAAACAAATGTAGAATTTGTAAGAATTATTTCCGAAAAAGAAATAGAAATGGCTGTGTATGAACGTGGATGCGGAATAACGTTAGCATGCGGAACGGGTGCCTGTGCAAGTGTTGTTGCATCTGTTTTGAATGATTTTACAGAAAATAGTGTAAAAGTAAATCTG
>CACXAK010000151.1 GCA_902765655.1 uncultured bacterium
TTTTTTAATGGCCCTGTTTTTAAGAAATTTTTTGCGTAAAACGGGATGTAATTTTTTTACTCCTTTTTCATACCAATTTGCCATTTTTTCATCGTTATTGTTAGAACCGTTTATATATATAAAACTTACATTATCTGTCCCGAATGATGACGTGCAGAAAATAAATATCAAAAATAAGCTTATTAAAACCTTTTTCATTTCATTCCCCTTTTTTAATATGCTAAATTTTAAAAACCTTTTTGTCAAATAATTGTTAATATTTAACCCTTAGTACAAAAAAAATGATATAATTTCTTAAAAAGAAGGAGAGAAATATGGAAATAAAAATTGTATCAGATGCAAAAAACACAGAATGTGATGTTTTAATTATCAGTAAATTTGAAGGCAAAGAAACAAGTTGTGATTTGGTTAATCAATTTTTGCCCGAAGAATTTAAAGGCAAAAAGGGTGAAACTTTTGTGATTCATACTCATGGTCAAAGACCTGCAAAAAGTATTATGTGAAGAAAAAGAATTAACAAATAACATAATCAGAGAAAATACGGCAAAAGCAATAAAAAAATGTGCTGATTTGAAAGCGAAAAAGGTTGCAGTTTCTTATTCAACAGAATTTAATTACGGCGGACCTGCCATTTTAGGAGCAAAAATTTCCGATTATCGTTTTGACAAATATAAAACAAAAAAAGATTTTCATATAGAAGAATTATATTTGTCAAATGTTGATGAAAATTTAGTTCAAAAAGCAATTGTCGTTGCTGATTCTATGGAGTTATCAAGAAATTTGGCAAATGAACCGGCTGCGTACGCAACTCCAAGTAAACTTGCTCAGATTGCTCAAAACCTTGAAGGTATTGAAACTACTGTTTATGATCATAATCAAATTGAACAAATGGGAATGGGTGCATTTTTGGCAGTCGCAAAGGGAAGTATAGAGCCGCCAAAATTTATTCACATGAAATATATTCCGCAGAACCCTAAAAAGCGTATCGCAATTATCGGTAAAGGTTTGTGTTTTGACAGTGGCGGGTTGGATTTAAAGCCGGCAAATTCTATGCTTACTATGCGTGATGATATGAGCGGTTCAGCGGTTGTAATAGGGATTATGAAAGCAGTTGCAAAATTAAGACCCGATGTTGAAGTTCACGGAATTATTGCAGCTTGTGAAAATATGCCGGGGATGGGTGCATATAAACCGGGCGATATTCTGACTGCAATGAACGGTAAAACAATTGAGGTTGATAATACCGATGCAGAAGGGCGTTTAACTTTGGCTGATGCGCTTTGCTATGCATGCAAACTTAATGTTGATGAAGTTGTTGATATTGCAACTTTAACAGGTGCATGTATGGTTGCTTTAGGAACGGCTGCATCAGGGATTATGGGTAATAATGAAGAATTTATAAATAAAATTATTGAAACAGGAAAAATTTCAGGTGAAAAATTCTGGGAACTTCCAATGTGGCAAGAATATAGAGATCAAATGGACAGCGATATTGCTGATATGAAAAATACAGGTACACGTTATGGTGGTGCTTCTGCTGCAGGCATGTTTTTAAAAGAGTTTGTAACTGATAGTGTAAAATGGGCTCATTTGGATATTGCAGGAACTGCTTTTCTTGAAAAACCGCAAAATGAATTCTATTGCAAGGGCTCAACGGCATGCGGAGTCAGAACATTGATTAAATATATTACAGAATAGTAAATTTATTCAGTAATTTACCAAAAAATAAAGGACAAGGGTTTTATTCTCTTGTCCTTAAAAATTGCTTTTATTATGTATATTTAATTACTTTTTAACATCATCTTTCACAACAATCAAATTATTCATAATTTTCATTGCAGTAGTCGGAAGAACAACATGTTCCAAACCATCGGCAATAGAGATAATTTTGCCTGCGCCTAAAACAACTTCTTCTCCTTTGTACATAAATTTGTAGTCTGTGTCTCTGTCTGAACGAATTGTAATTTGTGTTGTCATTTCTTTTCCTTTCAAATCGGTTAACAGTGTTTATTATAAAAGATTTTTTGCTATTTTGCAAGGAATAAATTGTATATACTTTTTATTTTAAATAATTTTTACAATCATTTCTTTCAACAGTTATTTGTTCACTTGTAGTAAGATTTTTGATTGAAACTTTATTATTATTAATCTCATCTTCTCCCAAAATTATTGCAAAATTCGCAATTTTTGATGCCTTTTCCAGTTGTTTTGTGAATTTTTTATTTGATAAATCCATTTCAATGTTAAAGCCATTTAATCTTAATTCCTGAGCAAGTTTTAGTGCTTCAGATGTATTATTTGAAACAATAAAACCGTCAAGTTTTGAAATTTCTTTTTCTTTTAATAGTGAAATTAATCTTTCCATACCCATTGCAAAACCAATTGCCGGAGTCGATTCCCCGCCAAGTTCTTCAACGAGATTGTCATATCTTCCGCCGCCGCAAACCGCATTTTGCGAGCCCAAATTGTTTGATTTTATTTCAAAAACTGTTCTTGTGTAGTAGTCTAAACCTCTTACTAGATGTTTGTTTTCGGAATATTTTACATTCAGTTCATTAAGGTAATTTTTTAATTGTGCGTAGTGCTCTGCACATTCTTCACATAAAAAGTCAGAAGTTATTACTTTTTGAATTTCAGGTTTTGAAAATATTTCCTGACATTGCGGAACTTTGCAATCCAATAGTCTTAGCGGATTTTTTTCAAATCTTTCCTGACAATCCTCACATAAATCTTTCAGGTATGGCCTTATTACATTTTTGAGATTTTCTTTAAATTCTGCTCTGCATTTCGGGCATCCTAGTGAATTTATTTCAACATCCAAATCATTAAGACCGATGGATTTTAAGAAATTTTCAGCCATCAAAATAATTTCAGCATCGGCTGCCGGCTGAGATACGCCAAACATTTCAACTCCAACCTGGTGGAATTGGCGTTGTCTCCCCGCCTGTGGTCTTTCATAGCGGAACATCGGACCTTTATACCAAAGTTTAACGGGTGCAGGGAGTCTGTGCATACCGTTTTCTATGTATGAACGAACAACTCCTGCTGTATTTTCAGGACGGAGTGTAATAGAACGTTCACTTTTTTCAAAGGTATACATTTCTTTGTTTACAATGTCAGTTGTTTCCCCAACTCCGCGCTGAAATAAATCAGTACTTTCAATTATTGGTGTCCTTATTTCTTTTACCCCGAAAGATGAAAAAACTTTCAGCGCATTTTCTTCCACAAAATGCCACATCTCAACATCCTGAGGTAATATATCTTTTGTTCCTTTTAATACATTTATTTTGTTAGCCATAATATTATTATATTACAAATTATTTAAATTTACGCATCATATTCATAGCTTTTACCATAGCTTTTTTCTGACCCGTTTTGCTGTTGCCGAATCCGCCAAACATCTTTTGGAGTTTGCCCATTCCGCCCATCATTTGGCGTATTTGTTCGAATTGTTTTACATAAAGATTAATAGTGTGCATGTCTATTCCGCAGCCCTGAGAGATTCGGCGTTTGCGACTTGTGTTCATTAATGACGGATTATCTCGTTCTTCAGGGGTCATGCTCTGAATAAAAACTTCTATTCTTTTAAATTCCTGTTCTCCTTTATGGGAAATCATTTCGCGATCTTCTTTTTTGATGTTTAATCCCGGAATCATGCCTAATAATTGATCCATCGAACCAAACATTTTCATTTGTTTTTGCATACCCAAAAAATCATTGTATGTAAATTCTGCCTTTTGCATTTTTTCCTGCATTTTCAGGGCTTCTTTCTCATCAAAAACTTCCTGAGCACGTTCAACAAGAGAAACAATATCTCCCATTCCCAAAATTCTTGTTACCATACGTTCCGGATAGAAATTTTCAAGTGCATTGAGTTTTTCTCCCGTACCTGTTAATTTGATTGGTTTTCCCGTACAGTAAACAATGGATAAAGCCGCCCCTCCTCTTGAATCGCCGTCTAATTTGGTTAAAACAAGACCTGTTAAACCGATTTGCGCATCAAAGTTTTCGGCTACATTAACTGC
>CACXAK010000152.1 GCA_902765655.1 uncultured bacterium
TAAAAAAATAAGTTTTAAACAAGCGGAATAGTAATTTTAAAAACCGTTTCAGTTTTATCAGATTTAACAAGTTCAAGATCAGCATTTTGGCTGTTAAGATATTTTTTGCAGATATGCAAGCCGTAACCTGAACCACATTGCTTGGATGTATATCCGCAATCAAATATTTTTCCTTGTTTATCCTGAGATATTGGTTTGCCGTTATTTACAATTTTCAAAACTGCAAGGTTATCTTTTATTTCCCCAAACACAGATATTTTGCCTTTTATTTCAATTGCCTCAATTGCATTTTTTATAATATTAACTATACAGGATATCAGGCGGTTTTCATCTATTTTAATTATTGCTGAATTTTTAATAAAAATTTCTGTTTCAATGTTTTTATCATCAATATATGCTTTTGCCATTTCATAAGCCGATTCCACACAAGATTTGAAATCCAGCACAGATTGCTTATTTATATTTATCGACTTTAAATCCGCAACATTCATAGATATAATCTGAAGAGCTTTTTGAATACAATCTATTGCATTATCTGCCGCGGGATTTGAATACCCATCTCTGACCAAGTGTTTTTTTAGTATTTGAGAATACATATCACACACAGACAGATGATTCCTTATTTCATGCGAAACAAAACGAATCTGTTGAGATATATCTGCGTCATTATTATCAGTATCAATAGTATTCATTACTACTCCTTTGAAAACAAAGGGTTCTACAATCCTGCAGAACCCTTTTGCAATTTTATTTTAAAAATTATGCCGCAACCATTTCCTGCTGCATTGTTGAGGACGGCTTAAAACCGTGAGTCAAAGCATACAGGACAGCATTTGTTCTGTCATTCACCTGTAATTTTTGAAAAATATTATTTACGTGAGTTTTAACAGTAGTTTCTGATATAATTAACTTTTGTGCAATACTCTTGTAGTTAATCCCTTGAGTTAATAGATCAAGAACTTCATTTTCTCTGCCTGTCAAAGTAGTAAGTAAGTTTTCTCCTGCAGATACTTTTGATTCTTCTTTTGCAGCATTTTGGAAATATTCAAAGAATCGTGTTGTTAATACTGATGGTAAATAAATTTTTCCGTCAGCAACAGTCTCAATTGCATCAATTAATTTTGAAGATGCCATAGTTTTTAAAACATAACCTCTTGCCCCAAGTTTCATAGCCCTGTATATTAAATCAGAATCATCATAGCCGCTCAAAATTACAACATTTGTAGAGATGCCTAATTTATTAATAGACTGAATTGTTTGTAAACCGTCTTTTTCCGGCATATTTACATCCATCAAAACAATATCCGGACGATATTTTTTAATCAAGCTTAAACCCAAATTTGCATTTCTTGTTGCACCTACAACATTGTAGCTTGTTTCTAAGCTAATTAATTCTTTAATACCTCTCAAATGATTTGCATTGTCATCGATTAGTAACACTCTTAATTTTTTTGTAAAATCTCTCATCTTATTCCCCCATTTGTTAATTGCTTTCTACACTATACATACTACTCTTTTTAGAGGGTCATTTAATCCATGGAACGATTGATAATTTATATTTAAAGGATTGAAACATCTATCTAAACCGGAAGATTGATAAAATAACTCAACCATGCTCTACATCATGATTTCGCCGCATGGTTGAGCAAGTTTGTAAACTAAACCATAAATATGATTATTTAATCTTAATAAATATTTACTGCATTTGGACGGTTTCCTTGTATTTTTAAATTGAGCATATTAACATTAAAAAGCAATAGTCACTTATGAGGAGTACGGATGTTAGAACTCGATATACGAGGAGTAAGCGGCAGCATAATCGGTGAAGAAAACGGACTGAATATACAAGAAGAATTTGAAAAATACCGCACAAAAATAGCCGAAATTATAACAGATTTATATAAAAAGAAAGATACCGCAGGTGAAGGTTTGCAGTGGATGAATCTTGCATACAGTCAGGAAACATCTTGGTATGTAAAAGAATATGCGGCTTTGGTCGAAAATCGTTTTGATAACATACTTATTTTAGGGATCGGGGGCTCAGCTCTTGGCGGAATTGCGGTAACTCACGCCCTTTTGCATCCTTATTGGAATATGCTTTCAAAAGAAGAACGAAACGGATTCCCAAGAATCTTTTTTCTTGATAACATTGACCCCGATCAAATTAATGGGCTTTTGGATATTTTAGATCTAAGAAAAACTCTTGTTAACGTCATAACAAAATCCGGCGACACAACAGAAACAATGGCGCAATATATGATAATTAAAGACCGCCTTGAAAAGGAATTGGATGACGATTACAGAAAAAACATAATTGTTACAACAGACAAAAAAACAGGTATATTAAGACAAATCTCAGAACAGGAAGGTTATAAAACATTTGTTGTTCCTGATGATATTGGAGGAAGATTTTCGGTGTTTACGGCAGTCGGCTTATTGCCATTTACACTTGTCGGAATTAATATTGACGAAATTATTGATGGCTTAAAAGATATTGATCAAGCGCTGCGAAATCCGGATATTAACGAAAATATTGCTGCTCAGAATGCATTAGTGCACTACTTGCTGGATACAAAATACGGGAAAAATATTACGGTAATGATGCCATATTCTGACAAATTAAAATATGTCGCGGATTGGTTTATTCAATTATGGGCAGAATCTTTAGGAAAGAGCTCAACCATTGATGGAAATATGATACACACAGGCCCTACACCAATAAAAGCCATCGGAGCAACAGATCAACATTCCCAGATGCAACTGTTTAACGAAGGACCGAATAACAAAATTATTAATTTTATAAGAGTCGGAGAATTTGATACAACCGTAGAAATCCCTCAGATTTTTCAATATACAGGCATTGGCTATCTTGGAGGGAAAACGATGAATGATTTGATGAATGCCGAAGCAGATTCCACTCAGGCATCTTTGATTGATTATTCAAGGCCCACAATTACAATAAAAATGCCGAAAATTAACGGCTACTATATCGCCCAGCTGCTTTATATGTTAGAAATGCAAACCGCAATTGCCGGAGCACTGTACAATGTAAACACATTTAATAATCCTTCGGTAGAACAGACAAGGAATTACACTTATGCACTTATGGGCAGAGTGGGCTACGAAGAGTCAGCCAATGCAATAAAAGATAAAATTCTATCTGTTTAATATTTTCATGATAAAATCACTAATATAAATTTTGAAAGGAAGTATATGAAAGTATTGGTAGGATTATCAGGCGGTGTAGATTCATCAGTTGCAGCACTTATATTAAAGCAACAGGGCTATGAAGTAATCGGTGCAACAATGTCCATTTGGGGGAAGCAAGGACTTGCAGTTGCGGAAGGAAAACACAATGCTTGTTACGGCCCTGATGAAGTCGAAGATATTGAGGCAGCACAGAATCTTGCCAATCAGCTAGGAATACCATATCACGTTGTAGATTGCGTAACGAAATACGAAGATATTGTTATAAATAATTTCAAAAAAGAATACCTTGACGGTCATACCCCAAATCCTTGCGTATGGTGTAATGCACTCATAAAGTTCGGAGTTTTACCGGAAGTCGCAAGATTAAACGGAGTAGAGTTTGACAAATTCGCAAC
>CACXAK010000153.1 GCA_902765655.1 uncultured bacterium
TTTTCAATATATAAAAAATGGACCCGGTGGGACTCGAACCCACGACCAATTGATTAAGAGTCAACTGCTCTACCAACTGAGCTACAAGTCCATTTCTTTTGATATTTCTATACTATCACCTAAATTTTATTTTGCAATAATTGATAATTAGATTCTAACAGAATAAACTTCTGTCAAATTCGTCGAAATCTCTTATAATCTCACTAACTTCAGGCATATTCAAATAAAATTCATAGGGTTCTTCTGAGCATATTGCTATAATTTTTCCTATACCCGCGCTGCTTGCTGACTTTATACCTGATATCGCATCTTCTACAACAATACATTCTTTTGGTTCCAATCCCAAATTTTTAGCAGCAATTTGATAAATATCCGGAGCGGGTTTGCTGGGTACAATTCCATCTGCATAGACAACTTTGTCTATATCAAACCATTTCGCTAAATCAAAATTTTCAAAATAAAAATCAACATTAACCTTATCAGACATTGTAGCAATCGTTCTGGGGATTTCACGCTTTTTTAAAAAGTCCAGAAATTCGACAGCTCCTTTGGCCAAATGAAAATTTTCACTATCATTTAATGCCCTTTGGCGATACAATGCTTCTTTTTCCTGCCCGTATTTCTCAACCATTTCCGGTGCAGGCTTTCTCCCTATCGCATATTCAATGATTTCTTCATTCGTTCGCCCGAACATGTGATGAACCATTTCTTCATCACTAAATTCCGTACCTCTTATTATTTTTGAAAACTCTTTCCAAGCTTGCTTGTGTTTTGCGCTATCCCAATATAAAGTACCGTTGAAATCAAATATTATACCTTTATAAGTCATGATTCTCCGTCATTTGATTATATAAATCCAAATATACCTTTGCCTGTTTTTCATTTCCCTGCATTTTATATGTATAGGAAATATTATAATAAACATCCGGCTCATTTGCCCTCAAATTAAGCGATTTAAAGAAATTATATCTTGCCGTTGAATATTTTTTAAGCTTCAAATAAGCACAGCCGATATTATAATATCCGTAAGAAAAATCCTGTTTATATTTTACGGCCTTTTTAAATTCTTCAAGAGCCATATTGGGCTGATTTTTAGACAAGTAAATGTAACCTAAATTATAATGTGCCTTATAAAATTTCGGGTTTGTTTGAGCAGATTTATTGAACATATAAATTGCCTGTTCAATATTTTGTTTATCCTGCATTATATTACCGATAAGAAGCCAGTCTTCAGCGCTGCGCTCTTGTTCCGGGATACTGTTTAACAAATTCAATGCATCATCAATATCATTTTGGGCATATAAAACCCTTGCCTGCTGACTTTGAGGATTCTGTTGTTCCTGTTCCTGAGAAGTATTTTCTTTCTTAAATGAAAACCCGTAACAAGACGAAACAGGAGTAATTAAGCCAAATAAAATTAAAGCTGTTAATATTCTCTTCTTCATAATAAAAATTATAAAACAAATAAAAATTTCTTCCAATTTATTTGACTATTTTTAAAATTAGGTAACAATGTCTGTTGATGTCTCTTTTATTATCGTGCAGACATTGCACAAGTAAAACCTAATCCTGTCATTACTCCTTTTGACAGGACTTTTTTTATAAATAAAATAATAAAACAGTACACTGATGCAATAATGCCTTAGTATCTTAGTATCTTAGTGCCTTAGTGCCTTAGTGCCTTTTATTACATGTAAGAAAAATATTAAGATTTTGCCAACTGAAAATGTTTGTTATAATATAGTCGGGTAGATTAATAATTTACCTTTAGGGATGTAGAAAAAGGATTATATAATATGACAGTTCAAGATTGGTTTGAAAAGCGTAAAGAAGCTCAAATTCAACGCAGAGCCCTTGAAGCCAGAGTTGAAATTGAAGCAAATCCTGATTTATGGACAAAGTGCGTTCATTGTGGCGCACAACTGTTAAAAAAAGATATCGAAGACAATTTGATGGTATGTCCGGCATGCGATTATCATTTCAGAGTAAACGCAAGAGCAAGAGTTGAACAATTATTCGATGAAGATACTTTTGAAGAAATGTTTGCCGATATAAAACCGACTGACCCTCTGGACTTTGTAGATACAGAAAGTTATCGTGACAGAGTAGCAAAAGCACAGGGAAAAACCGGCTTAAACGATGCTGTTATAACAGGTGTCGGCAATATTGACGGCCACAGAGTTGCAGCGGCAATAATGGATTTTGATTTCATGGGCGGTTCAATGGGTAGTGTAGTCGGCGAAAAAGTTACACGCATTATAGAAAAGGCCATAGAATTGCGTTTACCTGTCATTGCAATAACTTCATCAGGCGGTGCAAGAATGCAGGAAAGTGCATTGAGTTTGATGCAAATGGCAAAAACTTCATGTGCATGCGCGAGATTAGATGATGCAGGACTATTATACATAAACGTAATTACTGACCCGACATTTGGAGGAGTAACGGCAAGCTTTGGGACTTTAGGTGATATCATCGTTGCCGAACAAGGCGCAAGAGTCGGTTTTGCGGGGAGAAGAGTAATTGAACAGACAATAAGACAAAAACTTCCTGCGGACTTTCAGACTGCAGAATATCTGATGAAATACGGACAAGTTGATGTAGTTTCATCAAGAAAAGATTTGAAAAGTGTATTAGCCAACATTTTGGCTATGCACGAATAAAGGAGCCGAAAAATAAATGAGTACATCATTAGATTTTGAAAAACCAATATTAGAGATTCAAAAGAAAATAGAAGAATTGAAAGAAATGAGCGCAGACTCAGGTAAGGATTTAAATAAAGTGATAGAAACATTAGAAAGAGAAGCAGAAGATTTCAAAAAAGAATTATACGAAAATCTTAACCCTGCTCAAAAAATGCAGATAGCACGCCATCCGGAAAGACCAAAATTTCTGGATTATGTAGATTTAATAACTACTGATTTTGTTGAACTTCACGGTGACAGAGTCGGTACGGATGATAGAGCGATAGTTGGCGGCCTTGCAAAAATCGACGGTCGTCCTGTAATGATTATCGGTACTATGAAGGGGAAATCTACTAAAGAAAATCTTGAATACAACTTTGGTATGCCTCAGCCGGAAGGGTACAGAAAGGCATTACGGCTTTTTTACCACGCAAATAAATTCAATATTCCGATAGTTACAATAATAGATACTCCGGGGGCTTATCCGGGTATTAGTGCAGAAAAACATGCACAGGGTGCTGCTATTGCATACAATTTAAAGGAAATGCAGAAGTTAAAAGTTCCTGTTATAGCAATAATTTCAGGAGAAGGTTGCAGCGGAGGAGCTTTAGGACTTGCTGTCGCAAACAAAGTATATTTACTTGAGCATGCTTATTATACGGTAATTTCACCTGAAGGATGCGCATCTATTTTAGGGCGTGATGCTTCAAAAAATCTTGAGGCAGCAACAGCATTAAAAATCACGGCTCCTGATTTGATGAAATTCGGCATAATCGACGGAATGGTCAAAGAACCTACTGGCGGAGCTCATACAAATTACGAAGAAACAGCCGCTAACTTAAAAGAAGTTATTTCAAATGCTTTAAGAGAACTCGACGGGATGTCAGGGGA
>CACXAK010000154.1 GCA_902765655.1 uncultured bacterium
GATTTTAATACATCTTCTCCGTCTTGTTCTTCGTCTTCATTCTCAAGCTGAAGTTTGTGGAAATCTACGCTCTCATCAGAAATTTCATCGGAAATTATACCAAAACTATCAAATTCTTTGCTCATTTTATCCTCTCATAACATATAATAGCACGAAATGAATTGCGGGGCTATTTGTTAAATATCCATTATTTTTTGAGTTTTTGTCTTAATGTTTCAAAAATCACTGCACTCAGGGCATTTGATACATTAAGAGAGTTGAAGTTATTTTGCATCGGAATTTTTACCGTAAAATCTGATGCTTTTAATAATGATTTTGACACTCCTGCGTGTTCTGCCCCCATTATTATTGCAAAATTCATATCGTTATATTTAACATCATAATAATTATCTTTTGCGGATGCATCAGTTGCAATTACCCACCAGTCGTTTTCTTTTAGCTTTTGTACTGCGTTAATCAGACTATTTACTTTTATAATAGGAATAAAATTGATTGCTCCCGCACTGATTTTTTCAACTGTTGAATTGACCAAAACATTTCTGCGGGAAGGAATTATGATTCCGTCAACTCCTGCACAAACACATGTTCTGATGATTGCTCCAAGATTGTGCGAATCTTCAACCCCGTCTAAAATTACAAGTGATGAAAATTTATTTTTATTTTTACTCTGTTCAATAAATTCTTCTAATTCCATATACTTTATCGGAGATATTTGGGCAATGATACCCTGATGATTAAATTCTTCATATGGCTGAAATTTTTCCTTCCCGACAAACTGAAAAATTATACCCCTGCTTTGGGCAAGTTCTTTAATCTTTGCAATTTTTACATCGGTATGAATATTTTTCGAAATAAGAATCTTGTTGATTTCACGATTTCCGGCATTAAGTGCTTCCATAACAGAATTTTTGCCGTAAATTATATCAAAATTTTTATCCATTATTTTGAAACCTCTAACATTCTGTTAAGACAATTGACTGCTCGTTTTGCAATGTTTTCTTCAACCATTATCTCATTTTCTTCAGTTTCCAAAACATGCAAAACATCTTCTAATGATGTCATTTTCATATTAGGGCAAATTAAATTGTTTTTTATCGGAATTATTTTTTTATTCGGATAATCTCTTGTAAGTCTGTCTGTTACACCTTGTTCTGTTGCAATAATAAATTCTCTGTCCTTACTTTTAGAAACAAAGTTCATTATTCCAGAGGTAGAACCTACATAATCAGCTATTGAAGATACTGACATATGACATTCCGGATGCGCAAGGACAAGTGCTTCAGGATATTTGTTCCGTGCATTTTCGATGTCTTGCGGTCTAATCTGCAAGTGTGTAGGGCAAAAACCAGGGTAGGTAATGACTTCTACGTTACCTAACTGTTTTTCAACCCATTTGCCTAAATATGTATCAGGAACAAACAAAACTTTGCTTTTTCCGAGAGATTTTACGATTTTTTCTGCATTTGAACTGGTACAGCAAATATCACATTCGGCTTTAACTTCTGCTGTTGAATTTACATAGCAAACTGTCGGCAAAGACGGATGTTTTGCCAAAAAGTCTTTTAATTGTTTGTGACTAAGCATATCAGCCATTCTGCATCCTGCTTCAATCTGAGGAAGCAGAACTTTTTTCTTCGGAGAAAGCAATTTCGCCGTTTGCGCCATAAAATATACTCCGGCAAATACAATAATATCGGCATCAGTTCTTGAAGCTACCTGACTAAGATACAGTGAATCTCCAACGTAATCTGCTACCTGATCTATTTCAACAGGCTGGTAGCAATGCGCCAAAACAATTGCGTTTTTTTCTTTCTTTAAATTTTTTATTTTATCAGTGATGTTTGCCATCTGCTTTAAATAATATCCTTTCAAGGGTGTAAATTTATGTTAAGATTTTTTTATTTATAAAATATATTGTATAATAAAAATAGGATTATAGTAAAGAAAAATATAGGTTATATATGGCAAATTTTTTAGACAATATTTTGGGGGGAGCAACAGAAGTATATATTGCCGTTTCTCCGACTAATAGTATAGAAATGGGGGTTTTGGATTCTCATACTAATCTTTTGAAATCTTATGCTTCTGCTTCAATAGAATATAACGAAGCAACCAGAGAAATCTCTGACTATGATATGTTTAGTGCAAAATTGGAAAAATTGTTTGAAGAATGTAATCTTACTCCTTCCAAATGCAATGTTCATTTAAGTTTGCCTACAATTTGGTTTGGATATAAAGATAATATTCCGCTTACAAGTGATGATGAAAATATCAAAAACATTGTATTTAGCGAATTGGACCAAACATACATATTTAAAAGAACAGATCCTGTTCCGTACTGGTTTGATACTCCTATATCTTTGAATTCAGATACCAAAAGTGTTTTCTATACTGCAATACAATCTGAAGTTATGGATACTGTCAGAAATATGTTTAAAGAAATGGGAGCCAATCTCATTGAAATTACTTGTTCTCTGATTTCAGATTTAAAAGGATTAATAAGCTGTGGTTATGCAGAAGCTGAAATGAATTCAGATACTTCGAACTGGAGTTTGATGATTGTTAATAATAGTGGTTTCCAGCTTTTTGGTTTTCAGGGAAAACAGCTTTCTGATTTTTATGAAGAACCTTTGCCGATTAAATCATTTGAAGATAATGAAATTTATTCCTCAATTGATAATGCAGCTCAAATTGCATTAATGAGTTCGTCATCTGATTCACTTGTCATTATATCTGAAACAGATTTGGTGTCCGCGAAAGAATTGGCAAAAAGATTGCAATCAACGAGTAAAGTTACTGTTATTGAAGACAACAAATACCGTAAAAAACCGTTGTCTGATATTACAAGAGCTTTAATTCCTGAATTACAATCTGAGGTATCATTGCATCTTTTAGGGATGTTCCCTGAACCTTCAATATTCCCGTTGAGCATAAATTTTCTTCAATGCTTGGAAGGATATGCAAGAAATGATATTATAGAAATTCCTATAAGTGCGGATAAAACTATTATTTTAACCCGCCCAAAAGCAATGTTATACAGTATAATTCTGTTTATTGCTTTGGTAATACCAATAGGTTTGGGGTGGGGTATTACTTCTATGAATATGAACAAATATGTCAGCAGTATAGAAGAACTTGACAGCGAAATTTTGAGCACGTCCACTCAATTAAAAAATTATAATAGTAAAAACGGTCCTGAATTTGATCCTTATAGGGAAATAGAGAATGTTTTAAAAAGAAACAGAACAAAAGTAATGGCATATTCAGCATTAGGTGATTCCGTTCCGAAAAATCTTTATTTAAGTTATTTTATGACGGGCGATGATTCTTATGTCGATATTCAGGGATACGCAAATACGGTAGAAGATGTGTATGTATTCTTCCAAAATATGAAGGACTCTCTGATAGATTCAAAATTGAGGTTGAGTAAACTTGATTTAAAAACTTCTTCACTGGAAGATGTTATAGAAAACAGTCCTAATGCTTATAATTCTCCGTATGTTTTCGAAATTACAAATATGGATGAAGGTCAGTTATCATCATTTATGAATGC
>CACXAK010000155.1 GCA_902765655.1 uncultured bacterium
TTTTTCCTTTTCCTTTGCCATTATTTTCAGATGAAGTAGCATAGGGGGGATTTATGAAAAACAAAATCGGCTTATCCTCTTTTAGCGCCATTCTCAACCCATTTGGAATTTTTTCATTCCAACCATACATATTTTCAATAGGTTCGTTCAAAAAGTCAAATATAAATTTTGTAGCTTCAGGATTATATCTTTGACCACAATCTAATTCCGCCTGTTCTAGTGTACTTGCATAGAGTTCCTTAAATTGATAATCTCTTGTAAGATTTCCCGTTCCCCAACAACAATCCCAAACGACATACTTTTCTTTCCAATCTTCGCCTAGTTGTTCTGATAACATCTTGTGAGCATAATCTGTAAACAATGTTGGGGTATAAAACTCCCCGCTTCTTCTGCGTTTTGTATCTTCTATTAGACGGTCTGAAATGGCATTAAATTTATTTGCTTCTTCTGGAGTATATTCTTTTTCAAAATGAGAAAAGAATGAATCATAGATTTTACCGTTAATTTGGATGTGTTTACCGTTTGCAACAAGAATATTCGGATTATTAGGATGTTTATAGTTATTTTCTTTGTCAATAATTGAACTTATAAAAATTCCGACTAAATCATTTGGAGCTATTTTGCTGCTATCTTTAAGAACCTTGGAAACAAAATAATCAAATATTGTAGAAATATTATGTTCCGTAACACGCACTCTGCGTTTTACATTCATAGCTAAATCATTGATTTTATCTGCAACATCCTTAAATGAAAATTTATTATCAACAACAAAAATAAAAGGATTAATATTTTCATCCTTAGCAATTTTCATTACTAATTCAGGATTTTTTTCATGAGCATTACTTGGAGCAACAGACCAATCAACATTTTCATCCAAATAATCAATCAAACTGTTTGAGTGAATTACAAAAACTTCATTTATATCGCCTACCATTATGACATTTGGCAGTTTTTCTCCGTTTTCTTCAAATCTTTTCAGATAATATAAAACTTGTACAAGAACTTTAGCCCTTGAAACATCATTTTGCAATTCTTCATCATATTTATACTCAATAAGCAGTTTTAAAAATAAATCTTTTTCTAAACAACCATCACAAGCATGAGGATGTTCTATCTGCAAATTAGTTCCTTTTGTAAAATAAAGTTCTATACCTTTATTATAAACATCTTCAACTTCTCGTTCTATTTTTGCATATTTAATTTCTTCGTAAAATCTACTTCTGCTCATTTGTATACCAATAGAAACATGTTACATGCATAAAGACGATTGTAAATAGCTATCTGAACAATTTATTAATGTTTCTAATTGAATATAGTATAAAAACAGTAAGCAAATAATAATATTGCTATGAAGAAAAACCAATCAATTAATAATAAGATACTGAAGCATTTAGGTTTAAATATCAAATATTTTAGAAAAAAATTAAACTTGACTCAGGAGCAAGTTGCAGAACGAATCGATGCTGAACGTTCATATATTACTGCACTTGAAAACGGGCTAAAAAGTCCCTCAATATATTTCTTATTTAAGCTGGCTCACTCATTAAATACTTCGTTGAAAGAATTATTAGATATTAATTTGGATATATAACATTTATAATTAGTTTTTAATCCATTTAAAGCTTCGGACATAATTACTTCCGTTGATGTCACCAAATATCTCTGCCTTGAAGACACGAACTGCATTTTCTTTATTGAAATTCGGTATCTTATATATATTACTTGTTGATTCAGGGTTTATGTCATTAATATTTATCCACGGGATTCTGTTTAACAATCTGTTAAGAGAAGCGTTGCCAATTACACCAAGAAGCGTAGAAAAATTCTTTGATAAACTGCCGTAAACTTCCATATCCGCAACCAAAGTCGACAAATCATAACTGCCTGTCATGTACATATTCAACTCTTTACCTTCCGAATAAACATTGATGTCATTAACAACGCCGTTTTCAACTTTAACATTTCCGCTGATTTGTGAAAAATCACCTGTTTTTAACGGAGTAATCAAATCAATAATACCGTTTACTGAAACCCCTGTTATACCGCCTGTGACAAGATTCGCAGCTTTTAAAAGATATTCAAGAGAACCGAGTTTTGGCATTCTGCCGTCTTTTACCTTGAATTTACCGTTTCCGCTTAGGGTATTAAGACACTCAACACTGTTTATACCCTTACATGACGCCTGCAAATCACCCGTTACATGCCCATACATCTGCCCCGGCATATCAAAGAAATTCTCACTTATAATTTCCGCATCAGCATTATTGATATTCATTGTCGCCTTAGATTCCATTTTTGTAACATCAGTCGTAATCTCACCATTGACTGTACCGTTTGCAAGATTAAACGTATAATCATCAATATGAAGAATATGATCTTCTCCCATAGTTACTTTTGCGCTGAAATCTGTTGCCTCTGCCTTTTTAATGATAATTTTATCTGCTGTAATATGTCCGTTTTTAATAATTATTTGTTCGGGCGAAATTGCCATTGAGTCAGAAATCTCATTTTTATTTTTTAATTTGTCGGTATCGTAATCATTAAATCTGCTTGCTATTACATTCAAATCCAAACCGTCAGTTTTTACTTCAAAATTTTCAATAATATATGGCGGAGTTGTTTTATTTACAATTTTAGCAAGAACACTAATATCATTCGTCAAAATAACACCGCGCGAATTCAGATTGATATAATCTTTTTGCATATCAATATCAATATCTTTGATTGTTGAATCAAGTATCGGAATATCTATACTCGATATATTCAAAGTCCCCAAACCGTAAGGAGCAACCGAAGTGCCGTTTAAAACCATATCGGTCATAAATATTCCCTGTTTGATTGTCGGTTTTTTAAGCACAATATTGAATATCTTTGCATCTGTCGGGCGGAATGTTTTTATCCTCAGATTATTGAATTTAAGAATATTATTTTTCAACAGCGATATTGTCCCGCTCATTGACAATTGTTTTTGCTGAGAAGCTCTTTTATTTTGAGAAGTAATTGTCTGAATATAATCAAAAGAATTTATTTTGATTTTGTCAGGCGTAATAATTGTATCTGCCTTTATTGATACAGGATTCGTTGCAATTTCTTCACTGTCGGTTGAGCCGGACGGCGCACCTGCAAGTGTTGCACCCATATAGTATATTGATGAATTCTCTTTAACATTCAATGTAGAATTTGCTCTTATATTATCAACCGTTCCGGTTAATCTGGTATTGAAATTTGCATCACCTTTAAGCTTTACGGGATAAACCGACATTTCATTTATAAAATCATCAAAAAATTCCTGACTTAATTTCCCTGCGACATAAATATTTGCATACGGATTTTTTAATATATTTGTAATATTTCCGTTTATAAACAACGGCATAGAACTCAATTTTGCATTTACTTTATCAAGATAAAGAGTTGACCCGCGCATATTTGCTTTGCCTGACTGAATATTTACAGGTGCCTCAAACGGTTTATAGACAAAACTTATGTTTTTCAAATCAGAATCCGAATATATTCCGCCGTTTTTAATAGTACCTTTTATATCTATACG
>CACXAK010000156.1 GCA_902765655.1 uncultured bacterium
AAAATGAGTAAAAAGTGCAAGAAAAGTCACTTTTGAAGTAGTTTGGAATTTAAATCCTCAATCGCATTCCGACCGCTACAATTTAGTGGTGTTGGGCAAGAATGCCAAACCTACATACTACGTTTTGTTGGGTTTCACCCAACCTACGAACTCTCTGATTTTTCTTTTCAAACCAAATGTTATTATAAATCAATATTTAATTTTGACAGTGATTTGAGTTGAAATTTATTTGTATCCACTATAAAACGTTTGTGAACTGCATTTGCTATTTCCCCTGCATTATCAAATGCTTTAATATGAAAAGTTAGTTCTCTGTTATTTATTTCAACTAACTCTGCAATGCATTCTATGGTCAAACCTTCAGGAGTAGGAGATGTATGATTAATTTTCATGAAAGTTCCTACAGAAGTAAGATTGTTATCAAGTTTAATATTTTTGCAGGCAGTTTCTTCCATTAGTGCTACTAAAACGGGGGTGGCTAAAACATTAAGTTCGCCACTCTTTACATATTTGGCAGTATCTTCATGCCTTACAGTTTTTTTTAAATTACTTTTTGTTCCAACTTTTAGCATATTTGTTATACGTATTGTATCATGAATTTAGTTAATTAGGTTGGGTGAACCCAACAAAAACTAAACAAAGAGATTGTTTTTATTGAACGTATGCATCACCGACAGTATCGATGGCTTCGACTTTAATATCGGTAATCAATTCTGAATATGAAATTACAACAATTGTCGGAATGTGTCTTTCCAGGAGTTGATATAAAGGCAGTCTTATTCTTGGAGAGCACAGTACAACCGGTTGTCTCCCACAGGTTTGGTGCGCACGCATTAATGTCGTGGCGGTTGTTTCAATCAGCTCCTGAACCTGAACAGGATTTAGCAAAAACATTGTTCCGAGTTCTGTTCTCTGGCAGCTGTCATCAAGAATTTTTTCCCATTCCGGAGAAAGAGTTAAAGCATAAAGAACTTTATCTTCTTCAACATTTGATAAACAAATCTGACGACCTAAAGCAGCACGCAAACGTTCAGACAAAATATCCGGTTCTTTGGAAAATCTTGCGTAATCGCATAAACGTTCAAATACAAATATAATATCTTTTATTGATACCTTTTCTCTTATCAGGTTAACAAAAATCTTTCTTAAATCGCTCGTTGAAATAATTGTAGGAACTAAGTCGTTAACAAGTGTCGGGTCTTGGCTTCTGACAAGTTCCATAAGTTTAAGGACATCAGTTTTTGTCATAACATCATCAACGTGTTTTCTTACACATTCCTGAAGGTGAGTAACTATAACGTCAGTTGCATCAACGGCAGTAACAAGACGTGCAGATTTCGCATCATCAGAATTTATCCAATATGCCTGAGTCTGATATGTCGGGTCAATACCGATAATCGCATCGTCAGGGACTTCTTTTTTCATAGAATCCCACTGATCCGCTATTACCATGAATTTCCCAGGATATACATAACCCGTTGCAACTGTGTTACCACGAATCAAAATCATATATTCATTTGCATCAAGCGCAGATGAATCCATAATACGAATATTAGGTAAAATATAGCCGAGTTCATCTGTTACTCTCTGACGTAAAGCAGCAATTTTAGCCAACAACTGACCTTCCTGATCGGGGTCGGCTATGACAAGCAGGTTAGAGCCAACCTGCAAACTCAAAATATCTACGCCCAAACGCTCATACATACGGTTCGGGTTAACCAGATCCTGCATATTCTGTTTTACATTTTCCAATTGCCCAAGTTGAGATTGAACATCCGCATTGATTAAAACCTGGAATCCGGCAATAAATATTGCAACCCCAAAAATTATAAATGGTAATGCCGGTAACCCTGTACCGTTCCAAAACGGAGTATGTCCTGTGATACCAAGGAAAATTAAGAATAAAGATGCAAAGAATAATGCATATGGTTTACTTGTAATCTGAGTTGCAACATCGCCCCCTAATGATGAGCTTTTAGCTGATGCACGTGTCATAAATACACCTGCTGAAATAGACATCAACAGTGACGGAACCTGAGAAGCCAAACCGTCACCGATTGTTAATACGGTATATTTTGAAACAGCATCGCCAAGTTGCATTTGGTTCATAAGGCAACCGACAGCCAAACCGCCGATGATGTTAATTAGTACAATGATAATACCTGCAATGGTATCCCCTTTTACGAATTTCATCGCACCATCCATAGAACCCATCAGGTTTGATTCTCTTGATAAATCATCACGGCGCTTTGTGGCTTCTTCAGGTGATATTAATCCGGCGTTAAAATCCGCATCGATTGTCATTTGCTTACCCGGCATAGCATCTAATGCAAAACGTGCACTAACTT
Source organism: uncultured bacterium (assembly GCA_902765655.1). Taxonomy (GTDB): domain Bacteria; phylum Cyanobacteriota; class Vampirovibrionia; order Gastranaerophilales; family Gastranaerophilaceae; genus Zag111. The sequence goes on from CACXAK010000156.1 coordinate 2,349, forward strand.
CTGCGATACGTTCAGCACCTTTTGTGATAACCATAAACTGGACTACGGTAATAATTAAAAATATAACTCCGCCGACAATCATATTCCCGCCGGTTACAAATTCCCCGAAAGCTTTAATTACTTCTCCTGCCTCTCCCTTTGCTAAAATAAGTCGGGTTGAACCGATGGAAAGACATAATCGAAACACTGTACCGATTCATATGATTGATGGGAATGAAGACAATTCAAGTGTTTTTTGAACGTACAGTGCGAACATCAAAAGCACAATCCCAAGTGTAATATTTAAACAAATACAAATATTAACAACCCAGGTAGGAAGTTCAACAAGCAATATGACAATAAGGAACAGTACGAATACTGCCATTAAAACTTCACTTATAGGATTTGCGCTTCCCTCCGGTGCTGCCATATCAATACAATTCCTTTAATGCTTCACTTATTACGTCTATTTGCGATTCAATTGTTGCATCTATTACCCCGTTTGTAGTTGTCAAAATACATCCGCCTTCTAATATACTTTCATCAGGGATAATTACAACTTTAGCATCCAATCCCGCAGACGAAACAAAATCCGGAACCTGTTGTTTTAATATCGCCGCTTGTGACGGATTAACTTTTAAGATTAATTTTGTTTCTTCCTTGGAAAGATCATTTAAAATTTCTTTTATATTGCCTAAAATAATTTCGGGATCTTCTGCCACTTCTTTTTTAATAATTTTTTTAGCAATATCAATACTTATTTGAAGGATATCCTTTGCAACGGTATCATAAATCTCCTGTTTTGAGCCGTAAAAAACATCAAGACCGTCTTTGAGCATTGCAATATCTTCTTTAGCCATATCAAGCCCTGCCTGATAGCCGTCTTTTGCGGCATTCTCTCTTATTGCATCTGCTTCTTCTCTTGCTCTGGATATTAAATTTCTGTCATCAATACGACGAAAACCTCTGCGGCGGTCGCCTTTTCTGCGCTCATTCCGCTGCTTAAAATCAATATTGTCAAGGTCGAATAAGTCTATCTCCTCTGCCTTAATTTCAGGCATATCCTCATTATTGACTAAGTTTGATTCGACTTTACTTTCTACCCCCGGAGTCTGTTTTTTATTCTTTTTTATTATCATGATACGACAATATTATACACTATTTATCAG
>CACXAK010000157.1 GCA_902765655.1 uncultured bacterium
TTTGAAATCAATCGGTAACAATTATGTACAAATTCAAACCTCCATTCTGGCGGTTGAACGTATATACGAAATACTAAATCACAAAACAATGTCCGAGAGTGAAGAAAATTCAGACAAAGAATTTAAAGAACTTAAAGAAATTAATTCATCAATAGAATTTAATAATGTATCCTTTGGATACAATGCGGATAAATTAGTTCTTGATAAAATCAACTTTAAAATAAATAAAGGTCAAAAGGTTGCCCTGGTAGGTAATAGTGGTGGCGGGAAAACTACGGTATGCAGTTTGATTCCTAGATTATATGAAATCAATTCGGGGGAAATTTTAATAGACGGAGAAGATATTAGAAATTATTCTCTATCATCTCTAAGAAATAATATTTCCGTAGTATTCCAGGATAACTTCCTTTTCACAGGAACGATCAGACAGAATATTCTTATGGGCAACCCGAATGCCACAGAAGAAGATCTGCAGGAAGCATGCAAGAATGCATGCCTTGATGAGTTTTTACAAAAACTGCCTCGCGGTGTTGATACACCAATTGGAGAAAAAGGAATTCTGCTTTCAGGTGGACAAAAACAGAGGGTTGCAATTGCCAGGGCATTTATCAAAAATGCTCCGCTCGTTATACTAGATGAAGCAACAAGTGCCCTCGATAACAAATCAGAAAAAATTGTACAGGAAGCTTTAGATAATTTAATGAAAAATAAGACCGTTATTGTCATTGCCCACAGATTAAGTACTATCATTGATTCTGATAGAATTATGGTTATTAATGATGGACAGATCGTAGAAACAGGTTCGCATGATGAATTACTAGCTTCAGAAGGCGCTTATGCTGCACTTTATAAATCTCAATTTAAAAAATCATCGGACCAATAGCTGAATCAGAGTTTAGAAAATGGATAATTTTAATTACGAGCTTTATGCAAAGAACAGGATGTCCTGGAAGGACTTTCTAGCAAAAAATGATTTTAGCTTAAAAGCTTTAGTCAAGTTTAATAATACTCGTATTTTAAACAAGAGTTTCTTTAAAGATATATCCTTTATTTATCGCGTTCTGGTAAACAGAAAAGATTTCTACTTTTTTTTGAATAAATTAAAAGAACCTCAGTTGTACCCTTTAGCAGAAACTGACGACTCAATTTTATTCAAGGTACTGAGACCGTATGAGCTGGCACGATACTCTGTTAGAGAGCGTATTGTAGCAATTACCCAGCATTACGAAATATTGAATCAATATCTGCCCGATGATATTATAAATCAGATTTATACCGCGGACGGAGTTGAAATAGGCTCATATGTTCCAACTGAAGCAATTCCATTGAATTATAAAATAATTACTCATTTTTCAAAAACTCACAGAAGAGAAGGTGAATTTGCTATATCTATAGTAAAGAAAACTTTTCTCGAGAATTCCAATATTGAAACCACAGAAAGAATTTTTTCTATCGCATTTAATCTAGGATTTATAAACAATAAAAAGACATTAAAAATTAATGCTATTCAAGGTTGCACTCCTCACTTGTCGGAGCCTCAGAAAGAAATAAACAACGTTACAAAGTTGGGATTCGGATTAATGCCAAAGTATCTGCTGATGTCCATAGCGTTTAAACTAGCAGAAATATTCGAATGCAATGAAGTTCTTGCAATAAGGAAAGAATCTCACGTTTTTAACAATCATCATTATAAAAACAAAATGCAAAACGATTTTAAAAACGATTATGACAAACAGTGGTTGGATTTTTCTCCAAAAGAATTCGATAAAGATTATTATTCTGTTTATCCTATGATAAGAACTCCAATTGAAGAAATCCCTTCCAAAAAGAGATCTCAACACAAAAAGCGCTATGCCTTTTTGGATCAGATTATCAATAACGTTGAAGAAATTTTTACCAGAAAACAAAAATAATACATATGTATTTCTTGCAAGTTGCCGTACCCCTGCCTTTATATGGATTATTCACATATAAATCGGACGTATACGTCGACAGCGGATGCAGAATTAAAGTTAATTTTAACAATCAGAATATTATCGGCCTAGTTCTGGATTGCTCTGAATCGAACAATAACAATTACCCTGACAGCAAAATTAAGTATATAGATGAAATAATTGATTTTGAGCCGTATATAGATAAAGATTCTCTGAAACTAATCAAATTTACTTCTGAATATCAACATTCTCCAATAGGCATGATTGTTGATCTGTCACAACCAACCGCATTAAGAAAAGGATTAAAAGCCTGCCGACAGCCAATCTATGCATATAAACTATTGAATTATAACTATAAAACACGTTCGGACAAACAGCAGAAAATCTTAAAATTACTTAACAATCAAACCGTTTCTTTGGCTGAATTCAAGGGGCTTAATGTCCATATTCCTTCATTAAAAGTTTTGGAACAAAAACAAGTTGTACTCAAATTCGATTTAAATTCAGAAATCAATACGGATATATTTAAAAATCTTCAATTTAATAACAAACATGTATTAAACAATGAACAGCAATCTGCATTAAATGAGATAAACAATGCAAATGGATTTAAAGTATTTCTTCTTCACGGCGTCACAGGCTCCGGAAAAACAGAAGTATATATGCAGGCTATAGAAAATGTTCTTAAAAGGAAACAGCAAGTTCTTATCATGGTTCCTGAAATAGGGCTGACTCCGCAAACTATAGAAAGATTTCACAACCATTTTAATATACCAATCGCTGCAATGCATTCCGCACTTTCAGAAAGAGAAAGATTAGATAACTACCTGGCTTGCCGCGATGGTAGAATCGGAATCCTGATAGGCACAAGATCTTCCGTATTTACCCCCTTTAAATCATTGGGTATGATAATAATTGACGAAGAGCATGATTCATCATACAAACAACAGGATACATGCCGATACAATGGCAAGTACATAGCTATATACAAGGCAAAAATTTCAAACTGTCCTATTGTTTTGGGATCAGCGACACCATCATTGGAATCCATCTATAATTGTAAAATCGGCAAATATCAACTGTTAAAATTAAACAGCAAAGCTTTTGTAAATCACGGAAAAGTTATTGAAACAATTATCGATATAAGAAACAGCGTATTGCAAGCCGGATTAAGCGATTATTTAATAAATGCCATGCAAACTGAATTACAGCAAGTGGGAAAGCCAGTACGTCAATGAATTCAACCTGCCCATGTCCCAGCTGTTTTATCATCTGATGACCTTCCAGCAATCCACCCTCCTGCCGCTTCAGTCCGCCGCCAACCGGAAGAATTTGGTGGGTCTGGCCTACCTGGTGCCCTTTCCCACGAACACGGAAAAGCCTTCGGCTGTATTGATTTATATGCTTCACAGCAGCATCCTGGAGGATGAATTCCAGAATTACCTGGGGGAGATCCCGGGGGATCTGTACATTTACGACGAGCGATACCGGGAACTGTATACCCGCCCGGCCGGGGAAGAAATGATCATGCGGTTTGAGGATA
>CACXAK010000158.1 GCA_902765655.1 uncultured bacterium
CCCCTATCCCTAAAAAGAACAAACATTACAAGTTTATTATAGCATAATAATTACAAAATTTACAAAATCAGCATTCTACACCGACATTAAATTTTTAAAATGCTTTATATCTGTCACCACCAACTTGTTTTATAAGTCCTTTAAGCTCCATAGTTGTCAAGTTCATAAGCAAATTGTCAAGATTCAATCCAGTCAAAGAAAGCAATTCATCAACTCCGCGTTCTTCAATTTTTACATATTCATAAATTTTTTCTTCGTCAGGAGTCAATGTCGGCAGAGTCAATTGAGTTTGAACTTCTTTTTTAACCTCCCACCCCAAAGCATCAAGAATATCTGTGCTTTCGGTTACCATAGTCGCACCGGTTTTGAGTAATTTATATATACCCTGAGTATTAGGATTTGAAATTTCTCCCGGTATACACATCAGTTCTCTGCCCTGTTCAAGTGTAAGATTTGCAGTAATCAGCGCCCCGCTCTGAATACCGGCTTCAGCCACAAGTGTGCCGTAACTTAAGCCGGAAACTATTCTGTTTCTTTGGGGGAATCTGAATTTTATCGGTTCAAAACTCGGATAATATTCTGTAACCACAGCACCATAACCGTTTTCAATATTTTCATACAAGGTTTTATTCTGAGTCGGATAAACATAATCGAAACCACTGGCGATAACACCGATAGTCTTTAAATTATTTTCAATTGCGGCTGTATGTGCAACAGTATCAATTCCCGAAGCCAAACCTGATACTATACAGACATCAGTATTCCCAAGACCCGAAATTATTTTTCGCAAATTATTCCTTGAGTTTGTACTTGCCTTTCTTGAACCGACAATTGCAAGTGTTTTATCAAGATTACAATCAAAAAGTTTGCCCTTGTAATACAAAACAGCTGGCGGGTTTTCAATATTTTTCAACATCCCGGGATAATTGTCATCTTCAAGGGTCAGAAAATTAATTCCTTTAGCTTCTACATTTGCAAAAACTTTATCTACATCAACTTTATCACGCAATTTAATAAAATTTTGCGCCTTTTTGACAGAAAGTCCGTCGATATTTTCAAGTTCTTTTAAATTGCAGTTAAATGCCTTCTCTACATCGCCAAAATAATCATACAGACGCTTAATAAACCGACTGTCAATTTGTTCTATTGATGAAAATGCTATCCAGTATTTGTAATTCATAATTTTCTTTATGCCGGCGTGGCAACGCCGACCTACTTATTACATTCGCCAAAAGAATGTGGGCACAACGCCAACCACATTTTATTTTTTATAATTTTCTTTTACATAATCAATAACGAGTTTTGTACCCAAGTTCCCCGCGGTACGGTTTTGCTCCTGCGCTAACTTTTTAAATTTCTCAAAAATATCATTATCAACAAGTAATGTTAATCTTTTCTTTTCTTCTGCCATAACTTATACCTTTTTATAATTAAATTACATTTTGTTAAATTTTATTACATATTATTTGACAATTCAATTCTATTTTATTATATTTAGTTCTACAAAGTAGAATTAAATATAATATGTAGGTCGTAATTACTATGCCGGCAACAATAAGGAGAAATCATGAAAAAATATAAAAATCTTGAAGATCGCAACAGAATAATATCGGAAAAATTACTTGAAAGTATTTATTTATTGGAAATTTTGGAAGAAACATACGAAAGCCAAGCCAAAGAAGGCACACTAATTAATCTGGCGATAAAAAATATAAATATTGCATTCAAAGAAACAGAAAAATGCAGAAAAATGATATCAATTACTGAATAATATTTATTTTATGCGTTCAATAATTTTTTTAATATTTTCTTTTTCCTCTTCAGGAATATCCATATTCATGTAATCTTCGAAATATTCAACGGCATCTTCATTATCCCCACGTGCCATATACAAAATTGCGGCTTTTTTGTATGCAACGGCAAGTTTGTTATTTCTTGCAATGGCTTTTAAAAAATTAGAAAGTGCCTTATCTATTTCATCATTTGCCTGATATGCTTCGCCAAGATAATAATATATCCATTCATTTTCGTCTTTATATTCAAGAATATTTTCGAAATTTTCTATCGCACTGTCATAATTACCGAGTTCGAAATAAACTCTGCCCAAATCATAATATGCATCATAATTATCAGGCTGTTTATCCAGAATATATTCAAGTTCATCTATTGCCAAATCTCTTTTGGCATCTTCCATATAGAATCTTGCCAGATAATGTCTGAAAACCAAATCATCAGGAAGATTTTCTATTGCATAAGACAATATATTGATGCCTTCTGCATAACGTTGCTGCCTGTAATAAATATCAACAAGATTTATGTATGTTTGCGGAATTCTTGAATTTAGTTCAATACTTCTTAAATAATTTTTTTCAGCTTTTTCGTCATTGCCCAAATTCGCATAGCATAAGCCCAAATTATTGTATACTTCCGCATTTGTAGTATCTGTCTCGAGAACAGAGGTAAATAAATCAATTGCCCCGTTCCAGTCTTTATTTTTAAAACATTCAATTGCCTTATCGATTTTTTCCATTTTATAACCCTAATGTCACATTATCATCATTATTTGAACCGATGTTTTTGATAACAGTTCTTGTGTTACCTGTTGCATCAAATGTTTTTGGTTTCATTGTCATTTTAATTCTATCAGCATAAATAGTTCTTACGCCCTGAGTTATGCTTGAACGACCAATAAAGTTTGCTTCATTCGGCTTACCATTCGGGCCCGGGTATAAAGAAACTTTCGGACCTGCTGCATAATAATCTTCGTACCAAATTCTTACATTGTTGCTTGCATTAAATACTCCGCGTTTTTGATTATATTCCTGCATTCCTGATTTTAAAACCATCTTTGTCCCGTCATCAGTATAAACAGTAGAAGTGGTTCTGCCTGTTGCAGTAATATTTTCTGTTGTAGCATCATAAACAAGACGATCTGCAACAGTTTCATTATTATCCTGTTTTACTCTTGCATTGCCAATTAAAACAAGCTTTTTCAGATCCCCGTTTTTATCTGTTGTAATTTCTGCTGCATTTGAATATGATTCTATATCCTTATAAAGCATTGTAACAGTACCGTTTGCCTTCATTACTCCGGTTTTTGTATTATATTCCTGAACATCGGCATTGATAACAACAACAGGGGTCTTACCGTCAAATACAACAGATTGTGTATCACCTTCAGCTCTTATTATCTTCGTAATTAAAGAAACCTTCAGAATGTTTGCTTTAACTTCTCTTTTTTTATTTTTCTTAATTTCAAATGCATACGGTTTGTCATAAAAAGTAGCTGTATCAAGTTTTTCTCCGTTTACTACATTTACATCTGCTTTGTCACCTACAACCTTCAAATCATCAATTGTGACTTTTACGTCTCCGCTGAATTTTATTTTTTGATCCGTTTCAGCATAGTTTTGGTTTTTTGATTCAATAACCAAATCAGACGCCTGAAC
>CACXAK010000159.1 GCA_902765655.1 uncultured bacterium
GCTTTCTGAAGAATTTTTTGTAATTGCTCGCCCACATTATTATTTTTCACATATTCATCAACAATCTCAGTATTACTCTTTTTAATTTGAGATAATGTCATTGAAACAGAGCGTCCTGTAACGTATGAGGCAATTTTGGGCGCCATAGCAGCAGAAATTGCAGTTGCTGCAAGAGTAGTTCCTATTTTCAACGCACTTTTTTTGCGTTCATCCTTTGGAGATTTCTTGACCGTATCGGCAAATACTGCCCCCGCACCCAATGTTAGCATATAGGGAACATTTTTATTTATTTTCGCAGTCAAAAGCGGTTGATCAAGATATTTACCTATTGAATTTATGCGGGGCATTATTTTTCACTTTCTTCCATGTAGACTTCTAAGATCTTTTTATACTTTGAAAAAGATTTTGTAAAACTTTGCATCTTACTAATAACATTCGGAGATATAATATGTTCTATTTTACATGCATTATCACTTGCCTCAGAAGAAGGAACGTTCAATACTTTTTCAAAAAATTCTCTTAATACATTGTGCTTTTCATAAACTTTTTGAGCTTCTGCATCACCTTCTTTAGTGAGCGTAATTGCTTCATAGCTGTTATACTTAATCAATTTTTTTGAAACAAGTTTTGACAATGCTTCAGACACAGAAGCACGAGAAACGCCTAATTTCCTTGCTAAATCTGCACCCTTTAGCATTTCTCCGTTCTTTGTTGAAAGGTAAATTGTTTCAATATAGTCTTCTAAACCTGAAGACAAAGTATTTGCCATATTTCCTCCGATATGAAAATTGTAAGGTAAACCTAACACATTGTCAACAAAAATATTATATATTAAATTAAATTATGACAACCTTGCAATTTTTAAACTAAAAATGTCTTCCACATTCAATCTGTTCAATATATCTGAGATTAAAATCTCAGGCAACAAATTATCATAATCATCATAGTGAGGTAACGACCCGAGAACTTTTGCTCCCGTATATTCTTTTATCAAATGAGGAAAATATTTGATTTCAAGGTCTTCTGATTCAAAGTTATAATCGTTTATCACAACACCGGATAAATTTACATGCTTTGAATAAATATAATTAATTCCGCTGATAACTTCGTCCATTTTTGTTATATTAGGATTTACCACCAATATTACAGGCAGCGAAAACTGTTTTATTAAACTTATTTCTGTTTTCTTTTCATCAATCGGAGAAGATATACCGTTACTACCCTCTACGATATGACATTCAGTCATCATAATATTTTGCTTGTAATCATGCATTATCTTCATTGTATCAATTTTATTAATACCTTCATTATATGCGCCAATTAGCGGGTTTTGCGAACTTTGCAATTTATAAGTGGAAAAGACTTTTATATGATTATCAATTCTAGAAATTACTTCAGTATCATCATTTAACATATTATATCCGGATTGAATCGGCTTATAATAACTTACAGCATAATTCAAGCTTTGCATAGTACCTGCAAGCCCAGAGCATAAAAGGGTTTTACCCGTTCCTTTCTTTAATCCGGCTACATAAACACTTAACATAAAAACATAATAACACGACTATTTATTGATTGCAAAATAAACTTCTTTAAGACGTTTTTTTGTTATATGAGTATAAAGCTGGGTAGTAGCAACGTCACTGTGCCCGAGCAACTCCTGAACGACTCTTAAATCTGCCCCGTTTTCAAGTAAATGAGTAGCAAAAGTATGCCTTAGAGTATGAGGAGAAATATGTTTGTGAATTTTCTCTCCTAATTTTTTTACAAAATTATAAACATCCTGCCTTGTAAGGACATTTCCGGAATCTTTTATAAATAAACGTTTTGTTTTTAATCCGTATTTAGAAATTATAATCTCTCTTGCATTAAGATATTTATTTATTGCCTCTTTGGCTTTTTTACCAAAAGGAATAACACGCTCTTTTGATCCTTTTCCAAAACACTGAATATATTTTGATTTTAAATCAATATCACTAATTTTGAGATTAACAAGCTCAGAGACTCTTAAACCACAATCATATAACAATTCAACAATCAAAGCTTGCTCTGCATTCAAATCTGAGCGAAAAATCTCTTTTATCTCCTGCAGAGTGATAACTTTAGGTAATCTTTTAGGCAATTTTGGCTGTTCAAGAAATATTGCAGGATTATTTTTAATATATTCACAAGAGCTAAGCCACTTAAAAAATCCTCGTAAAGATGCTATTTTACGAACTACTGAACGAGGATTAATACTACCCTGTCTTAAAGCAACAATATATGAATTTAAGTTATTCCTTGATATATCCGCAATCTCATAAATTCCTCTTTCTGCACAATAATCAAGAAAGGCAGTTAAATCGGAGCGATAAGCAGCTACTGTATTGGGGGACAAACCTTTTTCTACTTCTGCGAATTCAAGATATTCACTTAAATACTGTATATCCATTCTTCACCAATCATACTTTTTCTGCCATATTTGCCAATTTAAACAAAAAGTCGTCCTTTGTACTATTTTTAAATCCTTCGGGAATAAAATTTCTTTTAAAGCGCTCTATTGCATACCTGTCTGTCATTCCGGATATATAATCTACAACAACCCTTTGCGCTTTATCGGGAGGACACAGGTCTTTTACTATATCCATATACAAATAGTAAAGTTCCCTTACAACATGGCGCGCCTTACCTTCTTCAAGTTTGGCCGGGGATTCCATATAAACATTTTCAAACATCCAGCTGCGAAGTTTTGTAGTATATTCCCAGGCCTCTTCACTCATAGAAACTTCCTGTTTATCAATGGAGTTATATACGATTTCATTTATCATTTTACTTAACCTCGCACTCGGATCAGAGGAGAAATATTTAATACAATCCTTGGGCAAATCACTTTCGGATATTACCCCCGCTCTTATCGAGTCCTCTATATCGTGATTTATGTATGCAATTTTATCTGCAAGCTGCACAGCTTTCGCTTCCGGAGTCAATGGTTTAAATCCCCAGCTGTGAGTTCTTATACCATCGATAGTTTCCTGACACAAATTTAAATTTTCTAACACTTCAACAACTCTGACACTCTGAAGATTATGAAAAAATCCGCCTTTGACAAGCTCGTTTAAGACCCCTTCGCCGCAATGTCCAAATGGTGTATGCCCTAAATCGTGACCCAGTGCAATTGCTTCAGTTAAATCTTCATTTAAACTCAAACTGCGGGCAATTGTTCTTGCAATTTGAGAAACCTCCAGAGTATGTGTTAATCTTGTTCTGAAATGATCATCAAAGGGGGACAAAAAAACCTGCGTTTTATGTTTTAGCCGCCTGAATGCTTTTGAATGAAGAATCCTGTCCCTATCCCGTTGAAAATCGGTTCTTAAAATATCCTTTTCTTCGGGATACTTTCTCCCCGCGGACTGATCAACTTTTGTGGCGAATTCACTTAAAAATTTA
>CACXAK010000160.1 GCA_902765655.1 uncultured bacterium
TTACCGCCTGCGTTCTGACTTACAGTAACAGATTTCAGTTTGTAATCATCGGGTATGTTTCTGTGTTGTTTCATTTTGACAAAACCTAATTTCGGAAGTCTTATCATACCATCCCGAACAATGATATTACCATTTACCCAATTAGTTGTATAACTTCTTTTACTGCACTTTTTTGACTTGAACTTAGGGAAACCAATCTTTTTATCTCTAAAAAAGTTATTATAAGCATCCTGCAAATTCATCTGTGCATTGGCAAGAGCAAGACTGTCTACTTCTTTCAGCCACTCAAATTCAGTCTTATACTGTGCAGGAGTATTATTCAGCTTTTTCAGCGTCTGATGATAGTATTCTATCTTGTCTCCCAGCATCTTATTATAGATAAATCTGACACAACCAAATGTCTTTGCTATCAGTATTCTTTGTTCTTCATCAGGGTATATCCTGAATTTGTAGGCTTTGTTCATAGCTTTTCACCTTGACTTTGAATATACTTTTTGATTACTTCTATCGGTGCACCGCCTGTTGTCAGCAAACAAAAACTTTGACTCCAATTTCAGTTCCCCCCCTTGCAATAATAATCTCCAATCTCATACTGTAAATACTCGCTTTGAATTACATTTATTTTTTCCTCTGAATAGGACAATTTTTTTTCATCCTTAATTGTAAAAATGTACTCAGGGGCCTGCAAATCTGTATATTCAACAATTACCATTCCGTCTTTTTTAAATTTCTTTTCTTGCCGTTCGGGAATATATTTTTTGTTTACGATAATTCCTCCTTCAACTCTGTTAAATGTTTTACTTGTTGCCATAGATAACCCGATAAGCAGCACTATTATTGAAACAATCAATAATATTATCAACAATATGTTTTCTCGGGTCAATTTTATTTTTACTTTTCTTATCATTTTTTTACCCTTCCTTTTTTACAAATTCATTTAACAATTCTTTAAAATTTGATTTGTGGATAGTGGATTCAATTTCTTTTGCTTGTAACTGAGCCTCTTTATTTTGTAACTGCATTGTTAAGTTCTCAATTTTGTTTAAAAGCATCTCCTCATAGGAATCTCTTTCCTCATTTTTGCCAATATCTAAACTAATCATCAAAGCTTCATCAATTTTATTTATTTCGTCCTCGGAGCATTGCCCCATGTAATCAGCTAATCTTTCAACCGCAACAGTATTCACCTGTTCACATAAGGCTATAGACGTTTTAATTGCACTATTAATAATTACATGTGTTGGCATTGAATTTTTAGGCTGAGTAGTCAAATAAACAATCTCAACTATTGATGAATGTTCATTATTTTCGTTATTTGAAACAACAATACCCGGTCTGTTAGATCTTTGCTCACTCCCGGTTGTTTGTAACGTCTTTGAAGGTTCAATGTAATATATTTCTCCTCGTTTAATCATTGCTTTTTTCTCCTTTCAAGATATAACTTTCAAATTCTAACCTTTCGGCATCTGATAAAGGGCACCAATCTGCTATACCTTTCCATTTTTTAAATCGTTGATACAGCGGTTTGATATCAGGGTGTGAAATATTGATTTTATATCCATATTTATTATCGGGGGCGTAAATACTTTCTTTCATATCATCCTCCGATCAAGAATATTTCTATAATAATTGTTTGTTTCTGCTTTTTCTTCGAGGCAATATATGCAATACTTTGCTTTACCTTGCTTTGTTAGAAATTCATTTCCACACAAAGCACAAATATTGAAATGCGTTTTTTCTTTTTTGTTCTTCTTATACCGTTCCCGCTGCATAGCTCTGTATTTATCACTATTTTGATAAGCTTTTTTGTATTGCTCGTAATTAATAATTTTACATTTATCGCAGAATAATTTTCTTTTTTGTTTTGCGTTTATGCCGAATTCTACACCACACATTTTACATTTTCTTTTTTCAATTATAGGTAATTCATTTTTCACCCTTTACATCTCCTTAATTTTAATATTATGAACATACAGCATTAATTTTCTTTTAATGATATATTCGGGTGTTTTCACCCCCTTTGTATCCTCAACAACTGTTTTGCCATTTTCGGTATAAACAAAATCCGCATAATAGGCGCATTCTCGCTCTATGAGCCGTCCTTTTTTTAGCTTACCATTTTTTTTGCCTTTGGTATAAATCTCGCCTGACGGCTCATATTGAGCTGGAATTAACACATATTTCACTTGCCTTTGCAGATCTTGTATAATTCCGGCTCTTTCAAGTATTTTTAACTCTTTATACCTTCCGGCTTCTTTTTTGCTGTCAAAAGTAATACCATCAACTATGATTTTTCTGTTGTTGTACTTCCTATACATTATCCGTCCATTCTCCATCCAAATTCTGTGAACAGCCATGTCAGCTCATTTTTAAATACTTTAATACATTCTTCTGCTTTTTCTTTACAAGAAAAGACTGGCAAAAAACCAGCATTTGCCCGTGTTTCAGTCGGAACTATTTCGCCATAATCTGTATCATAAATAATACACCATCGATACTTGCTTGTTAAAATCACATCGTTCTCTGCCTGCCACCTGAACATCTGCCTTTGAAGCGTCTGCATACGGCTGATATTTTTAAATAATTCTTCACTTGAAAAATAATTTGCCAAACGGTAAAGATTATTATCTGTTGTTGAGTAATTCTCTTTGAGTTTATCCACTCTATCGTCACCGCACCAATAGCAATATTCACTATCTTTTTTTCGTTCCCATCCTGTAGTTTCCCCAGGCTCAATAATGGTTATTTCCCCATTCTCAATTTCAACATCTTTAAGCTCTCCGTTAATTTTTATCTGTGTACGCATTAATAACATCTCCATTTCCTACCATTTTCTTTATGTATTTGCCTAAGCGCATCCTCACGCTCCTTTAAGTCTTCCGGCTCAAAAAACGCCATATCGTACTTGTTAATCAGCAGTTGATCAACATGATACCATATTTCAGGGATATCAAAAGCTTTTTCTGAAAGTCTGCAAACTTCTTCATAAACTTTTCTTAGCCTTTCATTTCCAAAACCGTAAGTTTCATAAAGTGCAAAAAGCCATATCTTATTTATTCTCGCTATTTCTTCACGTTGCAACGTAAGAAACTTATCATATTTAGTTGGAATTCTTGCTTTCATCATCATTCTCCTTTGGCGTAAATGCCATCATGCAACTTCTGCAAACATAAACATCATTCACTGAGCTTTTCAAACATGTTCTTTTACATTTCGGGCATAAACTTTTATTTCTTTCCCCGATAATTTTTTCAAGCTCTTTTTGTATTTCTTGTCTGTTGTACTCCATTGCCGCCCAATAGTCTTTAAATACCATTCCATTTGGTGCCGTATACATATTTTTACCCCCTTATGGTCATTTTGCAATTATAACATATAGCGTAAAATCTATTGTCATATAAATGCCG
>CACXAK010000161.1 GCA_902765655.1 uncultured bacterium
GAGGTCGGGAACGAGTATCGGTGCCAACAACGCTGAAGCATGTAATGCAGTAAGCAAACAGGATTTCCGATCAAAAAGCTATATAGCTCTAAAAGAGGCTCGTGAAAGCCTCTACTGGATAGAACTTCTACATCGAAACAATTACATAGACGATAAACAATATAATTCAATTTATACAGATTGTGAGGAGCTAGTAAAGATTCTTGTGAGTCGCTGTAAGAAGTTGGACGCAGAGTTGGTAGGTAAAGAGAAATAACTCAGCCCTCAGCCCTCAGCCCTCAGACTTCGTTTCCGCCCTCATCCTTCATCCTTCAGCCCTCGTTTCAGAGCCTTTCTTGATGAGATGCTTTCTGAGGAAGGGGCTGTACGATATGCTAATAATATGAGAGCCGAGATAAAAATGCTCTCACTATATGCTCCACTTTATCGCAGAACATCATCCAAGACATTCCAAATGATTCACCCTGAAGCTCGTCATATGGTGTCACATAACAAACGTTGGGATTATGTTTTTCACATTGAAGACGAATTTGTAATTGTGGATCGTATCATACCAGCCAATATGAATAAAGGATAAATTACGGTCATCGTGCTCAGCACGCTTCGCTAGTCGAAGAACCTGTCCCCTGTCATATATTTGGTCTCGTCTTTAATTTGAGAAATAGAAAATAAAGAACTATATAGTACGCTATATGCAGAAACTTATAATAGAGAATTTTAAGCAGATATCTCATGCAGAGATAGAAGTGAAGGACTTTCTGTTGCTCATTGGGCCACAGGCATCCGGAAAGAGTACAATTGCGAAACTGATATTCTTCTTCAAATCCATTCAGCAGTTTTATATCGACCTGTTCGATGTGGAAGAACGGGAGTTGTCTGTTGATGATGTTTTAAATGTAATCCGAGAATACCAAAAACTGACTCATAACAGTTGTTGCTATGAGCATACGCGTGAAATTCTTGCGAAGCATGCGATTTTTATACCCGAGGATTTATAATTAGCAGATGCCTTTACGAAGTCTTACAACTGCTGCACCCCAAGTCATTCCTGCTCCGAAACCGCAAAGAACAGCTGTTGAACCAAGCTTAATTTTACCTTGTTCAACTCCTTCGACAAGAGCAATTGGTATTGATGCAGCAGAGGTATTCCCATAATATTTAATATTAGAGATTACTTTGTCATCAGTATATTTAAGTCGGTTCTGAATAGATTCTATAATTCTTTGATTTGCCTGATGCGGGATTAAATAATCAATTTCTTCTGAAGTCATTCCTGAAGCTTCTATACATTTTTCAACATAAGATGGAACAGTTGATACAGCGAATTTGTAAACTTCTTTACCATTCATAATGATTTTTCCTGTTCCGACTTCATCTGCCTGTTCAACCAATGGGCAGCACTGCCCAGGCATATTTGTCTGAATCATTTGCCCAATTGAACCGTCAGCACTAATGTCGATAGATAAAATATCATCAATTCCATCATCTGATTCTGTTACAACCATTGCCCCTGCTCCGTCACCAAACAGAATTGACGTCCCTCTGTCTTCCCAATTCGTAATTTTTGAATTATTGTCAGATGCAACTATCAAAATTGTTTTATAAATTCCTGCTCCGATAAGTCCTCTTGCAACCTGCATAGCATAAATAAGACCTGTGCATGCTGCGGTTAAATCAAATGCCGGCACCTGATTAGGAATACCTAATTTATCCTGTAGTGTGCATGACAATGTCGGATACAATTGAGGCGGCACTGAAGCTGCAGATATAATACAATCGATATCTTTCGGTTCAAAGCCGGATTTTTTTAAAGCGTTCCTGGCTGCAACCAAGCCCAAATCAATGGCAGTTTCATTCCCGGAAACAACACGTCTTTCTTTAATCCCTGTTCTTGTATAAATCCATTCATCCGAGGTTTCATACAATTTTTTTAAGTCTTCGTTTGTTATAACAGTTTCCGGTACGCAATATCCGATACCTGCAATTTTCATTGGTCTTAAATTTGTCATTACTTATTTATACTTTCTGATATTTTTGAATTAATATCCTTATTTAATACTTTAACTGCTGCTCCGACGGCATTTTTCATTGCATAAGCCGAACTTCTGCCGTGAGCAATAACTGAAATTCCGTTAACACCGAGAAGCAGCATTCCGCCAAATACTTCCCAATTTACTCTTTTCAAAATTCTGCGCAAAAACGGTTTTGCAAGCAAGCCAATTATTGCACCTATAATATCTGATTTAAATTCAGTCTTAATCATGTTTAAAAGCATCGAAGATGAACCTTCTGTTACTTTTAATACAATATTGCCCGAAAAACCATCCGTTACTATTACGTCAGCTTTTTCTTTAAATACTTCTTTACCTTCAACGTTACCGACAAATTCGAATCTGCCGTCTTCGTGCATTTGTTTAAGCAGAGGATATGTTTCTTTGACAAGCTCATTGCCTTTCCCTTCTTCTTCCCCAATACTTAAAATCCCGACTTTTGGATTGTCCATTCCTAAGCTGAGTTTTGCGTATGCAACGCCCATTTCTGCAAATTGAGCCAACATGCCGGCAGTACAATCACTGTTTGCCCCGCCGTCAATAATTACAACGGGCTTATCCATTCTTGGCAATGTTACGGCAATTGCAGGTCTTGTAATCCCTGAAATTCTGCCTAATCCGAATAAACTTGCAGCCATTGCAGCTCCGGTTGAGCCGGCTGATACAACAGCTTCACATCTTCCTTGTGCTACTGCATTTACTGATGCAACGATAGATGAATCTTTTTTGCGTCTTATGGATTGCCCGACAGCTTCGCCCATGCCAATTACTTCAGAAGCGTGTGTAATTGTATAGTCTATTTTATCCAAATCAATTTTAATTTTTCTTTTATGACCTTTAGTCCCGCAATCAGATAAGATATATCCGACTTTTTTAATATGTTCAAGTTCTTTTTGAATGTCGTTTTCTCTGCCGACAAGTTCCAAAGCTACACCATATTCCATTGCAGCCCACACTGCTCCTTCAACTATTTTTCTCGGGGCGTAATCGCCACCCATTGCATCTATTGCTATTCTAGCCATACTCCCTCTTTCAACTACCATCTGAACTCGTTTCAATATCTTTTTTTTGAGATGCTGAAACAAGTTCAGAATGATTAAATATCATTCTGACTTGTTAATTCATTATTCTGCTTTTTCTTCTTTAGCAGTTTTTTTAGCTTTAGCTTTTTCTTTTACTTCTTCTTTTACTTCTTCAGATTTAGTTTCTTCAACCTTAGTGTCTTCAGCTTTAGCTTCTTCAACCTTAGCTTCAGCTTTTTTTGTTGTCTTTTTAGCTGTAGTTTTTTTAGCCGGAGCAGTTGCAGCAGCAGCTTTGTCAGC
Organism: uncultured bacterium; assembly: GCA_902765655.1. GTDB lineage: Bacteria > Cyanobacteriota > Vampirovibrionia > Gastranaerophilales > Gastranaerophilaceae > Zag111. The sequence continues at coordinate 3,374 of CACXAK010000161.1, forward strand.
TAACTTTACAGGTTGACCTTTATATGTTCCG
>CACXAK010000162.1 GCA_902765655.1 uncultured bacterium
TTTTAATATCGGAAATTGTTTGTATCCCTAATCTGAACAATATCCTCAATTCACAAAGCCAATCCTTTGGTATATGTTTTTTTACACTTGTTTTTAAATTATTATTCATAAGTACCTGCTTGCATATCCTTTACTATCTCACCGTGGTCAAGCTTTATTACACGTTTTCTGAAATAATCAACCATATTGTTGTCATGCGTAGACACAATAACCGTTATACCTCTTTGGTTAATTTGATCAAGAATCTGCATAATTTCCATAGAATTTTGCGGATCTAAATTTCCTGTCGGTTCATCTGCAATCAACAAAGGTGGTCCGTTTACAATTGCTCTTGCGATACCAACTCTTTGCTGTTCGCCTCCGGAAAGTTCTGCAGGAGTTGCGTTCATTTTTTCATATAATCCAACAATTTTTAATGCTCCCTGAACTCTTGCATTAATTTCTTTACTGCTTATACCTAATGTTCGTATAACGTAAGCAACATTATCAAACACTGTTTGATTTTGAAGTAATTTATAATCCTGAAAAACGATTCCCATGCAGCGGCGCAAATTGGGGATTTTACTGTTTTTAATGTTAGCAATATTTATACCTCCAATTGATACAATCCCGCTGGATGGTTTTTCTTCACTATATAAAAGTTTCATAAGAGTGGACTTGCCAGCTCCGGAAGATCCGACAACAAAAACGAATTCTCCGGAATTAATTTCCAAATCAATATTTCTTAAAGCATAATGATCGTTTTTATACTTTTTTGTCACATTTTTAAGTCTTATCATTAATTAATTTCCTTTTTAAACATGCTTTGAATTCTTTTTATCAAAGATTTTGAATCTAAACCGTAATATTCAACTAATTCATTTGACTTACCGCTTTGCCCAAATTCGTCATGAATACCAATTCTGTACACTTTTGTCGGGCAATTCCCGCATACTACTTCACATACAGCTGACCCCAATCCACCTGTTGTAGAATGATTTTCTACCGTTACCAGAAACTTTGTCTGTGTTGCACAATCAATTATAGTAGATTTGTCTATCGGCTTGACAACGGGAACATTGACCACACGAGCAGATATTCCGAGCTCTTTTAATCCATGAGAAGCCAATATGCATTCAGCAAGTAATTCCCCATTTGTAAAAATAGTCAAATCAGAACCATCTTCAACAATACGAGCTTTATGAATATTAAAATGATAATTATCATCAAAAATATCCGGAACATTACAACGGGAAAGCCGAATATACATCGGGCCGTGATGTAATGACGCATATTTAACAACTTCCTCACATTCTTTTGCATCAGCCGGAACAATTACGGTCATGTGCGGGATTTCACGCATAAGAGCAATATCTTCAAGCGCCTGGTGAGTTGCGCCGTCTTCTCCAACAGTGACCCCGCCATGTGTTCCGACAATTTTTACATCCAAATCAGAATAGCAAACCCCGTTTCTTATCTGGTCGTAAGTTCTACCTGTCGCAAACATTGCAAATGTAGAAGCAAAAGCTATTTTCCCTTGTGTTGCCAATCCTGCAGCCGTTGCAATCATGTTTTGCTCTGCAATACCGCAATTAAAGAATCTTTCAGGGAATTTATCCGCAAAAATTTTTGTCTGTGTCGAGCATGACAAATCAGCATCCAATACAACAACATTGGGATTTAATTCTCCAACCTGCGCTAATGTATTACCAAAAACCTTTCTTATAGATTGAGTCTTACTTATATCTATATTCATAATAAACCTCTAACAATGCCTATAGAACAATTATCCCTTCTCAAGAAGTATAATATCACAAAAATAAATATCAAACCACAACAAAATAATATTATTGAAATCTTTATATAAACAGCATTTCAGTTTTTTTTGTAAAGATTTATTAAAATCGTATATACTTTTAGCAATTATTTATGTTTACGAACATTTAATAGGTAGAATAGTAGAAGACTCTATTTTTATGTAGGAAAGGAAGAATTTATGAATCAAATCCCAATGATGCAACCGATATATCCGGTGCAGGGTGCGAATTACGCACTACCCCAACAACCAAGTTACAACGCGGTAAAAATTGACATTCATAACCCATCGGTAGGAGCACCGGGCATGGCTCCAATGCAGCCACAATATCAGCCGCAGTATGCTCCTGTAAATGCGCCGATTTATAACTATCCGCAATATCCTGTATATTGCCCTCAACCACAAGTGCCGGCAGAAACAACTGCAACTGCTCCGGTTTACTACCCGGGGCAACCATTACCGCAGAACCCGGTTCAATATCCGGCACAACCAATGCCACAGGCACCGGTTCAACCTGCAGTAAATCAACAAAATATAAATTATCCGACAGCAGCACCTCAACCTGTACCGGCTGAAGTTCCTGCACAGGTTCCAGCTCCTCAGGTATCTAATGCTCCTGTAATAGAAACTCCGAAACCTGTTGAACCGTCTTTGGATTTGAATGGTTTCATCTCAAGACTTGCAAATCCTGATTTCGAAGGACAAGCTGCAGCAATGGAGGATATTGCAGATGTGGTAAACAAACAACCGGAAAAAGCTTCCGAATTAGTTGATAAACAAATATTTAAAGCTTTAGACGATATCATTGCTTTTGACTCTTCAAAAGTAGAAGGTCCATCTCAAAAGCAAATTGAAATTAGACAAAAATTATTACAAGGTAAAAAAGTAAGTGATGAAGATAAAGCATTAGCTGATACATTATCTCCAAAAGAAAAAGCAGAAATGAATAAAAGTTATGCTTTATATTCAATAGCTTTATTAGACAAAATATATGCTCAGGAAATCAAAAAATTGTCTAACAATACAGTGCCATTAACTGATCTACCAAATGCCGTTAATGTTGTAAATCAATTAAAAGACAATCCAAACCCAATGGTAAGAGAATCTGCAATTGAAGCATTAAGCTACATTCAGGATCAGGTTAAAGAACCGGAATACAAAAAAGATTTAACAACATTGTTCACGGTTGCTAAAAATGATCAGGATGCAAGTGTAGCAAGTGCAGCTCAGGCAGCACTAGATAAATTGGGAAAAGCAGCATAAGAAAGAGCATGTAATTCATAAATTTCCTTTCTTTAATAAAAGAGCCCCTGTTTAAAGGGGCTTTTTATTTTATGCACTTACCTGCTCATCTTTCAATGATTCCGGTTTTGGAACACCATTCTCATAATCTGCCATCTCAGATATTTGCTGAGCCCACTGATATATTATCTCTTCGTGAGAAAGTTTGTAAGAAATCGGCTTACCAATTTTTATAACAACATGTTGTCTTTTAAAAGGAAAGATTGGCCAAACCTTTAAATACCCTGTCCATTCTGCAATAGCAACAGGAACAATATCAGCTTTTGCCACTTTTGCAATTTCA
>CACXAK010000163.1 GCA_902765655.1 uncultured bacterium
CAGATCCCTTCCCCCTCTACTTTATTGACGGTGTTGACGGTCTTGCAGGGTCGGTTATTACGGTAAATGCCATAACACTTGGCTTGCTTGCCGTAACTCTTTCTCCTTCAAGTCCGATAAGTGCTTTGATAGGGTTTATTCTTGCCGGTTCAATGCTTGCATTTTTAACTTTTAATTTCAATCCTGCAAAAATATTTATGGGCGACAGTGGTTCTTTGTTCTCAGGATTTTTGCTTGCGGCTATTTCAATTACTGGTGTTATGAAAGTTGCAACAGTGGCAATATTACTCCCGTTTATTGTTCTTGCCGTTCCTATTATTGATATTACGTTTTCTTCTTTGCGCAGAATATTTAAAGGGACATCTCCATTTGTTGCTGATGCTGAGCATATTCATCATAAACTTTTGCATGCCGGATTTTCTCAGAAAAATACCGTTGTAATTTTGACATCGGTTGCTATTATATCCGGGGGGCTGGCATGCTTATTTGCAAGTCATAATGCTATAACATACTATTTCTACTTAACTTTAGCCCTTGTTATTATTATGTTAATTTTAAATTTTGTCAGGGTGTTGACAAAAAAATAAAGTTGTAATATAATGCTAAAAAATGAGTTTCTGATTACTCAGTTTCATTTGAATTTTGTAATTCTATATGGAATATTTAAGTGCAGATTCTCCCAGATTTCAATTAACTAAGTGTAATTGTATTCATTAAATCTCATCAGAAAAGGATTTAGATACTATGGCAGTAGAAGCAGTAAACAACTATAATAGACAGGACACGTGTCTGGTTCCTATGGCAAAAGGAGCTACGGTCGGTGCTGCAATCGGATGGGCTTTAAAATATGGCTATCCTCTTAATCAGGATGAAAAGACAACAAAAGAATATTTGCACGCAATGAATGAAATCAAAAAAAATAAAGATTCATTCAGCCCCTGGACAAGATCTTACATAGACGAAATTAAGTCAAAAAAAGAAAAATCATTAGCCGAAGATGTATTTGTAAAAACTTACAGTGGACTAAAAAACGGTGATAAAATCGGTAAAGCAAGAATTATAAAAGCTTTTCGCGAAATCAACGCAAACAGTCCGGAAAATGCACCTGAATTAAGTCGCCTTTTTCATGAAGCAAAGTTTCAGGCAGAAAAAATGGCTAAAAAAGCCGTAGATTCGTATAAATTGGCAACAAAACATTTCAGACCGACCGGATTTTTTGTTACGACGGGTGCTGTTACGGGTGCAATGGTTGCATTGTTGCATGATATTATGAAAACAGAAGTAAAAAATTAAGACAGAGAATATAAAACCATTTATTAGTAATTGATTATGACAGGTCACAGTACCTGCCTTTTTATTATTAATAACCAAACAGTTTTATTCTGTTTTGAGCCATATTTACTTCAAAGCTTAATTCAAAGTCTTTGAAACTTTGTACAATATTTGCATCTTCTTTTACAAATAGTTTAAATCCATAGGCCAAGTTGTGTATACAAAAATAAATTTCGGGCATAATGCTCTCCTTGTACTTCATCTGTAAACTTCAACTTCTATATAAAGTATTTTTGTTTTGTAGTATTTCAAAAAATCAAAAAATATTAATAATTTGTAATATTTTATATTTATATTTTTTATGGCAAAAAATATTTTTATGAGTTTTAATAATAAAAAAGGAGTAATATATGCAAGTAAACAATGTAAATTCTAATCAAAATTTCGGAATGGCAATGACTATACAAAAGAATGCCTGCAAATTATTATCTAAAAAACTTAATGGTGACGCTGCAAATATTAGTTTATTAAATTCAATGGTTAAATCTCAAGAAAATAACCCTTTTGGTATATTTATCCGGGAAAATAAAGGGCGTTTAGAAGCTGTAATTAGTGATGATACAGAAAAATTAACTGCGGATAAAAAAGGAATTCTTTTAAAACAAGGTTTATTTGAAAGACTTTTTCAAAGTCCACTAAAATTCATTGAAAATTGTTGTAAATATGCAAATCGTCTCAAAGATGAACAAGAGGCTAATAAAACAATAGAAAGTATTTTTGGCGGAAAAACATTTGATTAATAAATTAAGAAATCCGGAAATAAATACTTCCGGATTTCTTTTTATAAAAAACTATTAATTATAATTTTTTCGCATCTTTATTGTTTGCCCATCCGCCATTGTTTCTTTGCGGCTGTTGAGGAGCATATCTGGCACTGTCATTTTTGATTTGTTCCATATAAATTTGCCCGTTTTTAACAACCTGCTGCAACTGGGTCAGATTATCTTCAAGACTTGTAAGAACCTGTTTTGCGTAAAGCTCTGCGCCTTCTCTGATTTTCATGGATTCTTCAGTTGCCTGAAGTCGTAACTGTTCAGCGTCCTGCATTGAAACATGCTTGATATTTTCCATCTCTGCAACAACTTCATTTTTAAGTCTTATACCGTCGCGTTCGATAGCCTTTCTGATTTCTGATTCACTAATCAGTCTGTTTGCTTCATTTTGAGCATCCTGAACGATTTTTGCAGCTTGTTGTTGTGCTTCATTCTGCAATTCTTCCTTACGTTTCATAAATACACGTGCTTCCTGAACTTCAGGAGGTAAAGCCGCATATATTCTGTCTATTAAAGTTTCTATTTCTCTTTTATTTACTATTGCATACTTTGAAATTGAAAATCCATCATCTAAAGTCATTTCAAGTATTTTCAATAAATCATACACTTCATTTTGAGGCATGTTAATATCCCTTTATCCCTTTCGCATTTATTTATAATAATATATTACATAAGCAAATTTTAATTGTCAAATAATTTGGCATGGCTAAATTACATATTTTAACATGTAATAAAAAGGCATTAAGGCAGTAGGGCAGTATGGCACTATGATATTATGATACTATTCTTTTTGATAGATACTCATCAACAGCTTTGGGTACAAATTTTGAAATATCTCCGCCGTTTGTATAAATTTCTTTTATGGTTGATGAAGATATGAAATTGTACTTTGGTTTGGTTGTTAAAAATACAGTTTTTATATCATCACAAAGTGCACTGTTTGTTTGGGATAACTGCATTTCAAATTCAAAATCAGAAACAGCACGCAAACCTCTTATCAAAACATTCGCACCTCGTTTTTTTGCATATTCAATAGTTAATCCGTCAAAGGAGTCAACTTCAGCGTTTTCAATATCTGTAATACTTTTTTTTATAAGTTCTACTCTTTCCTCGATTGACAAAAATCCGCTTTTGGCGTCGTTATGTGCAACAGCAATAATAACTTTGTCAAAAATTCCCGCTGCATTTTTTAATATGTCTAAATGCCCGTAAGTAATAGGGTCAAAACTCCCCGGATATATAGCGATTTTCATGTCAGTACTCCTTTTGTA
>CACXAK010000164.1 GCA_902765655.1 uncultured bacterium
CGTTATATTAAGTTATGAGGTTTACAACTATGTGCAAAAAAAATGATGCTTTTGTATTCTCGATGGGTATAATAGCGGGAGTAATCGGCGGAATTATCGGCGGTGTACTTTTTGCACCAAAATCAGGTGAGGAATCAAGAAAAGAATTGAAAGATACTGCATGCGATTTTTATGAAAAACACGCTCCGCAAATTATTGATGCAAAAAAACAGGCACTTGAATCTGTTGATTTGGTCAGATATAAACTTGAAAGACAATTCAGAAAAATCAATAATGCGATAAAATCAAAAAAAATGCTTAAAGCAAAAGAGCTGGAAGATATTGATAATCATTCAGACAGTGAATTTGACTACTAAGAAAGGAATTTATAATGAGTGTAGAAATATCCGAAGCAGTTCTTAATTACAGTTTAGTTTCATTAGTTGCTATGGGCGTTATTGTACTTGGTTTTTTGGCTAAGTTAATATACGACTGTTCAAAGCTTGCAAGAAACATAAACAAAACAACAGATATTGTAAATAATGAATTAAAACCTACACTTGATGAGGTGAACAAAGCGCTGAAATCTTTCAACAATATAGTTCAAAATACAAGTGACGGTGTAGGCAATGTAAAATTGGGTCTTGAAAATGTTTTGACAAAAACAAAGATTTTTTCAGGAAACTTAATGAACGGATTTTTGAAAGGTTTTATTGCCATTTACAACTTATTTGGTAAGAAAAAATAAACAATTTGTCGAATAAAAAATTAAAATAATCAGATTAAAATATGTGAGTATAACAGTAAAGGAGAATCAAATTATGTCAGCAGGAAAATTTATAGCAGGTTTCATTGTAGGCGGCGCAATTGGTGCTGTTGCAGGTATTTTGCTTGCTCCTAAATCAGGCGAAGAAACAAGAAATGAAATTGCAAACGGAGCAAAAGAAATGCTCAGAAAAGCAGACGAAACCGCTAAACAAATTCAGTCAAAAACAGACGATGCAATCGGCGAATTGCAGAAAAAAGGCGAAGAAATAAAAAGTAAATTACAGGATTTAATCAATAAGCAAAAAGATGACAAGGAAGAAAATCCTGCATAAGAGATTTAGCGGGCGGGTTATTTCACCCGCCCTTTTTTATGGAGAGCAATTATGAATATAGAAGATTTGAAAAAAGAGAACGAACTTATTGACCTGTTTTGTTCACTGGCAGAAATTCCGTCACCATCAAGAGGAGAAGAAAAAGTTATAGACCGGATTTGCAATTATTGCAAAGAAAATAATTTAAACTGCGAACAAGACGACTATAAAAATATTTATATAACAGTTCCGGCAACAGACAAGACAAAAGAACCGATTTTATTGTCTGCACATTTGGATGTTATCGGCGATGATTCTCCTGTTATACCTTATTTAGACGGAGATTTAATCAAGGCAAAAGGCAGAACTTTGGGTGCTGATGATAAAGCAGGAGTTGCCAATGCACTTTATTTTGCTAAATATTTAAATAAAAGAACAGATTTATCTCACGGAGGGCTTGAAGTCCATTTTACCCGTGATGAAGAAGATTCAATGAGTGGTATTAAAAATACAGATTTTAGCAAAATCAATTCTAAATATGTTCTTGTATTAGACAGCGATGCTCTTGGGCAGTGTCTTGTGGCAGGAGCAAGCTATGTTATGGTAGATTTGAAAGTAAATGCCCCAAAAGGCGGACACTCAGGCAACGACATTGGTGACCCGACAAGAGCAAATGCGACAAAACTCATTGCAGATTTAGTTTCCAAACTCCCGCAAGGCGTTTTCTATACCGAAAACGGACAGGTTGTCACCTCATGCAATATCGGCGGAATTGAATCAGGCGATGTTACGGTAACAAACGTTATAAATACTGATGCACACGCAACTTATTCAATCAGAAGTTCAAATAAACAAAAAGAAGATGAACTTATTGCCAAAATGCAGGGAATAGTTGATGAATTTAACAAAGAACACGACGGAATTGCTCATGCGGATATTACTTTCACAGTAAAAATGCCGATGTTTGAAAAAAATGACGATGAATATATGCCTATTCTTTTTGAAACAGTAGCAAGAAAAATCGGGATTGAACCTGAAATTTCATCATTTCACGCAGGTGCTGAAACACACATTTATGCAAATAAAACAAACGCTAAAGGAGAAAGGTTTTCGCCATACCTGCTAGGGCTTGCAACTGTTTGCAATATGCATTCTGCAAGAGAATACGTTGATTACAAAACAATGATTAAAGGTCAGGAACTTTTACAGGCACTTTTTGAGGCACATAATCGCTAATATGCAATACAAACTAAATCTTGGCAGAAATTGCCTTAAAGTTATTATAAGAACATACGGAATAAAAGAAATTTTTATTCCGTATTATTCTTGCAAAACAATATGGAGGGCAATAAGAGAAGAAAATTGCAAAATTAAATTTTATCATATAGATAAAAATTTCATGCCCGCGTGCGAATTCAGACCTGATGATTTCATTTTGTATATCAATTACTTCGGCTTATTTAACGATAATTGCGAAATATTAGAAAAAAAATATAAAAATCTTATAACTGATAACACGCACGCTTTTTATTCTCCGCATTTCGGGATTGCAAGTTTTAATTCTCTGCGTAAATTTTTCCCTGTTCAAAACGGAGCATATCTTTACATAAAACAAGAACCACAGATGGATTTTGGAAAAGATGATTTAAAATTAAACAATGCAAATATTCAGGATAATTATGAATTATTCAAATCAAATGAACTGACTTTGAATACCGAACCAATAAAATTAATTTCAACCGAAGTTGAAAACCAAATGAAAACAATTGATTTTGAACAGGATAAAGAACAAAGAATTGAAATATATAATAAGTACGCAAAAGAATTTAACCAATATAATTTGATAAAACTTCCGCAATTAAACAATAACATTCCATATTGTTATCCGCTTTGTACCAATAAAAAAGACATTTTACAAAAATTATCCACTCAAACCATTTTACGCTTATGGGATGATATCTCCGAAAGTTATCCGGAATCTGAATTTTTATATAATGTTGGGGCATTACCGCTACGTTAATATCAATATATGTGAATAATTGTGAAAAATGAATTAACAAATTAAAACAGTCCCCTGTATTACCTGAGGACTGTCTTTCATAATATCAATAATTATAATTATTCTGCAGGAATTTCAGATGTACAATGCGGACATCTTGTTGCGCGAATATCAATTTGAGAGAAGCAATGCGGGCACGCCTTTTGAGTTGCTGCAGATTCTGTTGCTTCTTCTTTTTTAGCGGAATCATTAGTATGGTTAGATGACATTAATTAATAATTATTAA
>CACXAK010000165.1 GCA_902765655.1 uncultured bacterium
TCTCAAACCATACAAAATACTGTTGTCCATAAAACGATAACCTACTTATAACCTTTACATCTATATAAAGTATTTTTGTGTAAAATAATTTACTTTTTTGAGAAAATTTGCTTTAATATTCTTAACAATTACAATAATATGAGGAATAGTGTATGAACATGTTTAAACGTTGGTATGATGCTGATTCTGTCGTGAGTAAGACAATAAACGATATGGAGAAATTACCTGAGGATTTACAGGTGTTCTGTGCTGAATATATTATTGATGATTTGCTAAAAGATGTAGAATTGCCAAATATGAGCTTAGAAGATCAGTATAATTATATTATGCGCAGATGGTATGATAAGAATATAAAAGTGTCACATGCCATTGAATATTTAAGACTTTGCCCCGAGGATATAAGGCGTGAAACAGCGCTTAAAGTTCAAAAATATATGAAAAATCTTAACAAATAGATTAATTTTAAATTATATTGTTTAATATATTTGGAGGGATATTTGTGTCTGATGAAATTAATAAGAAAGTAATAAACTTATTTTCTACACACAATAAAAACAAGTTATCTAAAGACGAGCAGAAAAAGATAAAATATTATGCCGGATTTAGTTATGTAAAAATTAAAAAAGATTCAAACGGCAAAAAGTTTCGTAAGGATTATTTGTTGAATTATGCTTCGCAGTGTCATTACATGGTTACTGTCATGCGTGAAATTGAGGGTGAAGTTGTATTGTATTCTTATGATGTTCCGAATGATGATTTGTTTAAATTTATGAAATCATTTGATGAAAATACTTTAGACGGTACAATAATTGAAATCAGCAAATATTTTCCGAATGAAATAGTATAATATTCTCTCTTTACGTAAGGAGAGAATTATGGGGAGGGTTCTTTTACCCGATGTGTTTTTTTACGAAATATAATGAAAGTTTATATAAGTGTTTTAAGCCATATCAGTATGTGGGTGGTGAATTTTTGTCGCACAATAAGGATTTTGAAAAGGCAAAAGTTCGTGTCGCTATGGCTTTCCCTGATAAATATGAGATCGGAATTTCTAATTTGGGTGTCAGAGTTCTGTATGAGCTCGTAAACAGAGAACCGGACTATATGTGTGACAGGGTGTATGCTCCGGAAAAAGATTTTACTCCCGAACCGTTATATGCGCTTGAATCTAAAAGACCATTAAAAGATTTTGATGTAGTCGGGTTTTCTTTGCAGTATGAAATGGCTTATCCTACTGTTTTAAAAATGTTGGAAATGGCAGGTATTCCTTATCGTAATGAGGACAGGACCGAAGATGATCCGATAATTATTGCAGGAGGCCCCTGCACGTTTAATCCTTTGCCGATGGCTGATTTTATTGATGTATTTACGATAGGCGACGGGGAAGATACTATCATTGAAATTTGCAGAATTTTGGAAGAAACAAAAAATTTGCCCCGTCAGGAAAGAATTAAAAAATTATGTGAAGATCCCAAAAATGGCCGTTGGTCAAAAGGGATAAATGATAAAGTTGATAAAAGAATTGCTCAGTTAAAACTCGAAACTGCTTTAACATCTTATCCTATACCGTTTTCATCTTCGGTTCAGGACAGGGCTGTTGTCGAAATCCGCAGAGGGTGCGGCAGAATGTGCCGTTTTTGCCAGCCGGGGCATGTTACTTTGCCGGTAAGAGAAAGAAGTGCAGAAGATATTATTACAATTGCAAAGGAACTTGTTCAAAATACCGGCTATGAAGAATATTCCCTTTTATCCTTATCATCAAATGACTACTCAAATATAAATGAGGTTATAAAAGAGCTTGCTGTTGATTTTAATGAGAAAAAAGTATCCGTGACTTTACCGAGTCAGAGAATAGACGGCTTTAATCTCGAACTTGCAAATCTCGTCCAAAGTGTTCGTAAATCGACCATGACCCTTGCTCCAGAGGCAGGAAGCCAAAGATTAAGAGATGTAATCAAAAAAAATATTACAAAAGAGCAGATTGAAAATGCTGTGTTGACTTTGTATGAAAACGGATGGAGCCGTGTAAAACTTTATTTTATCTGCGGTTTACCTACTGAAACTCTCGAAGATATGGATGAAATGGCAAATTTATTATCAGGTTTAAGATACAAATCAAAACTTATAAAAAAAGAAAAGGGTTTGAATCATACGCTTGAATTGACTTGTACATTGTCAATTTTTGTTCCTAAACCTTTTACTCCTTTTCAATGGTGCCCGCAAATGGATTTAGATACTGTAAAAGCGCATATAGATTATCTTATGGAACGAATGAAAAAGGTAAAATGTGTGAAAATAAATTATAGTGATAAATATTTATCTTTGCTAGAGGCGGTTTTAACAAGGGGCGATGAGTCATTGTGCAAATATATTGAAGCATTATATAAAAAGGGTTCGTATCTTGATTCCTGGGGCGAAAATTTCAAATGGAAAATGTGGTTTGAAACTGCACAGGAATGCGGAATAGATTTGGAAGCTTTAGCGCAAAAGCAATATGATTTAAATTTGCCTTTGCCTTGGGATTTTATAAATGTCGGCTTAAATAAGAAATGGTTGATTGATGAATATAATAGTGCCTTTGAGGTAGATGAAAATTCTTCGCATATAGTTCCGACTTGTCAGACTCAATGTGTAAATTGCGGTGTATGTCAAAACTTTAAAACACATAAAGTAATGGCAGAGCGTTTTGTTGCAAGTCAGCAAGCTCAGGAACTCGCTAATGCCCCAAAAAGGCACATAGAAGATATAGATCAGAAGGATATAAAAGAAGTTTTTCGCTACAGGATAAAACTTACAAAAACAGGGATATTAAAGTATTTTTCTCATTTAGACTGGCAAAATACTTTTTTAAAGGCCATGCAGAGAACTAATCTGAAAATTGCATATTCGTACGGTTATAATCCAAAAATGAAAATATCAATGGGGATTGCGCTTCCTTTGTTTTGTGAAAGTGAAACAGAGCTTGTTGATGTTTGTTTGTGGGAGAATTCTACGGTTGACTATGTCAAAACAGAAGTTCAGAAGGTGCTTCCTGAAGGTTCAAAGATATTAAGAGTTGAACAAATTCCTCAAAGTGTTCCTGCAATTGAAGAAGAAGTTTATTGGGCTGAGTATGAAGTAAAGATTTTTGACGAAAATGTTTACGATTTCGGACAATTTGTGTATAATACACTTAGAGTTTTGGAGTCTGATGAAATTTTAATAGACAAAAAAACTAAAAAAGGTTTAGACAAAACAATAGATTATAAGCATTCAATCGGGGAATTCCGGTTTGAGAGCGGCAGTCTGTTCATAGTATTAAAGACAGGTAAGAGTACAAATGTACCACCGTTAAG
>CACXAK010000166.1 GCA_902765655.1 uncultured bacterium
AATGATTAATGAATCTGGCTAGATTTCCATATTTCGTTGCATCAATGATATTATCCGCATCAAATCTGAACATGTAGCAATCCCCAAACCCTCTTTCGTTATATTCAATTTCGCGATAATCCGCAATTTTATTCGTGATCAATTCGCCGACATATTCTATTACTATTTCTCCTGGTTTAATATTATCTAAAGCGAATAGACCATTTCTGTGAATTATTGATGGACCTATGCATACTTTAAGACTCGGCTGATTTGTATAAGTTTTGTATTTTTGGGCGATTTTAAAGCGACATTGATTCCTTGTGTAACGATTCCTGTATCGTTAGTCGGTACATTTATTGCTTTAAAAATGCTCGGAATGTCGCTTAATCTGTTAACACTATTTGCTCTGGTGCTTGCCGTTGCGGTGGTTGTTGACGATGCTATTGTCGTTATAGAAAATGTTAAGCGACACATCGAAAACGGTAAGGGGGCTGTTGAAGCGACACAAATTACAATGAAAGAAGTAGGCGGTTCACTTGTTGCGATGGCATCTGTTCTTATGGCTGTATTTGTTCCTATGTGCTTTATGTCCGGTTTATCCGGAACAATGTATAAGCAGTTTGCAGTATGTATTTCAGTATCAATCGCTCTGTCTGCAATTTGTGCTCTGACACTTTCTCCTGCAATGTGCTCTATTCTGCTTAAAGAAAATAATACTCCAAAGCCTTTGCCGGAGATACTTAGCGGCGTCACTGAATATATTAACATAGCCATTGAGTATGTTAATAAATTTATAAAAATCTTCAACGAAAAATTTGAAGAATTAACCAAATTCTATATAGATATGGTTAAAAAGTTTGTTTATGACCGCAAATTAACCATTTCTGTTTATGTTTTGATAATGATTTTGATGCTTGGTTTGTTCAAAGTTATACCAACGGGATTTATTCCTGATGAAGATCAGGGAATGCTGATTACTTCAATAACCTTGCCTGACGGGGCTTCATTAAACAGAACGGAAGATGTAGTTATTAAATTCACAAAAGCTATTGAAGATATTGATGGTATAGATAAGGAAAGAGTTATCGCTTTTGGCGGTACAGGACCTTCTAACGAAGCTACTGTTGTTATTCAACTGAAAGAATGGGGGGAACGTAAAGTTAATCCGTTTAGCTGGGTAATAAGAAAATTTCAGGGGAAACCTACGGATTTGTCTCATAAGGGGATCCTAAAAGAAATTAATAAACGCAGCGCAGGTATTACGGAAGCTTCAATTATTACATTCTCTCCGCCGGCAATTGACGGTTTGGGTATGATGGGCGGTTTTGAATTTCAATTAATGTCAACCGGTAATGCAAGCGTTCAGGATATTTCTGCCTTTGCAAATGATTTTATTGCCCAGGCAAATCAGGATGACAATTTATCCTATGTTTATACTCAATTCCAGGCAAATGTCCCTCAGTATTTATTGAATATTGATTATGAGAAAGCTCTTGCACAGAGTGTTGACCTTGATGAACTCCATAACACACTAGCTTCAACACTTTCTTATGCGTATATAAATGACTTTAATAAACTCGGCAGAGTATTTAGGGTATTTATGCAGGCAGAAGGGGACTACAGAAATAAAATTGAGGACTTGCATAAGATTTTTGTCATAAATTCACAGGGCAATATGGTTCCGATTATGACAATGATAACTTCAAAACAAACAACCGGAGCTGTTTCCATTACAAGATTTAATCAATTCAGAGCAGTAAAAATAATAGGTGCGCCTGCAGGTGGTAAATCATCAGGTCAGGCAATGAGTGCTATGGAAAAATTGTCTGAAAAGCTTTTACCTAATGATTATAGCTATGCCTGGTCAGGAACTTCATTACAGGAAAAAGAATCATCAGGACAAACCGGATTGGTTGTCGGATTTGCTCTGTTATTTGTATACCTGTTCCTTGTAGCATTATATGAAAGCTGGATGATTCCTGTTGCGGTATTGCTAATTTCACCTGTTGCCATAATTGGTGCATTAATATTCCAAATGATGCTCGGACAGGCCTTAGATTTGTATTCACAAGTTGGTCTTATTACTTTGATTGGTTTGGCGGCAAAACAATCAATATTAATTGTTGAATTCGCAAAAGATGAACATGAGAAAAACGGATTATCAATTCAGGAAGCCGCAATTCAATCCGCTCACTTGAGGTTCAGAGCAATTATGATGACTGAAGCTGCATTTATTATTGGTATTTTGCCACTATTATTTGCAAGCGGAGCCGGAGCAAACAGCCGTATATCTGTTGGGTCAACAGTAATTGGAGGTATGATTGTTGCAGCAACACTAGGTGCAGTATTAACCCCGGCATTTTACGTAATAATTCAGGATGTAGTTGATAAGTATTTTAATAATAAACAAGAAAGTGAAAACTATGAAACTTAAAAAAATAATAACTTTAGTATGTATACTTGGCTTAACTATGAGTACTGCATATGCTATTCAGGATAAAAAAGCGCCTGCTAATGAAGTAAAAACAGAGTATACAAATGATGTCCATTCAGTATTTACATTAAAAGATTGTATTGAGGTTGCGATTTCAAATAACCCTGACATCAGGGCATCTATATACAATGAGATGGCTTTCAAATCAAAAATAGCTCAGGCATGGGCGAATTATTTTCCTAAGATTAGTGCAGGGTTAGACTTTTCAAGAAGCGGGAATGCATATACAGATTCAGCCACCAGACTTTACGGATACAGAAGCACATACACAACAATGGGCTATATGCCAAATATTTCTGCAGATATGTTGTTGTTCGATTTCGGAAAAACAAAAGCTAGTGCAGATAGGGCAAAAAATTTGTATAATGCAAGTCAGGAAGATACGAAAGAAAATATTAATACAATAATTTTTGATATAAAATCCGCTTATTATAATATTTTATTTGCACAGGCACAAATCAAAGTGTATGAAGATACCGTAAAAGATTATCAGCTTCGGTTGGATCAGGCATGGAGTTTTTACAAACTCGGGAAAAAGGCAAAAGTTGATGTCGTAACTGCAGATTATAATTTGGGCAAGGCAAAACTAAACTTGGTTAAAGCAAAAAATATTTTGAAAGTAGCTCGTGTAAAATTGTCTACCATTATGGGTTTGCCTGAATATACAAATTATGAATTGTCCGATGAATTGGCATTGAATTCTTTTGATATAACATCAGAAACAGCCCTCAAAATGGCTATGGATGTCAGACCTGAGTTGATTTCTGCACAAAAGAGTGCTCAGGCAGCTAAAATGAATTTGCGTGCCTCAAGAAGACAATTTGCCCCTGATCTGGGTGTTTACGGCAGCTATTGGAAACGAATATAATTTAAGATCAGCCAAAATAGGTGCAAGCTTAAGTTATACAGCTTTAAATATACTGAAAACCGCAAAACAGGTTAGTCAGGCAAAAGCAGAATACGAGAAGAGCTTAGCTGAATTTGACAGCACAAAACATTCTGTATATTACAACGTAAAAAAAGCATATTTAGATTTGGAAACAAATAAAGAATCTATAATTATAGCTAAATTGGCATTGGATCAGGCAAGAGAACAGTACAGGCAAGTTACAGGAAGATATGAAGCCGGAGTCGGAGATGCAATAGAACTCAAAGATGGTGAAAACACTTATCTTAATGCAAGATTAGATTTTTATAACGCCATATTGAATTATAATTTATCATTTGCAAACTTGGAAAAAGAAATTGGTACTCCTATAAAATTTTCCGATGACTTGATAATAAAATTAACACCTGATGAAATCTAATATTTAATGGTGACAATGATGTCCTTCGGCATGATGACAATGTGCATGGTTGTGTCCTTCGCCGCCGCATGCATTTTCACCTGTTTCAAGAGAATTTGTCATATATTTTTCTAAAATTTCTCTGACAGGTAATTCAGGGCACCCAACAACAACATCCACACCATTCATTGCAAACATCATCATAGCTCTGCCACCCATTCCGCCTGCTAATACTTTGCTTACCCCTTGCTCAGATATCCAGGCCGCACTCTGACAAG
>CACXAK010000167.1:0-3302 GCA_902765655.1 uncultured bacterium
TCACGCAGAGGAAAAGAAACTTTATCCGAACTGAAAATCCGGCTTGAAAAACTGAAAAACATTCTAAAAAATAAACACGCAAAAGTTTATGCCTTTTCAAGTATAATGCGAATTTCAAACAATAATTATAACGAAGAAGAAATATTTTCAAAATGGAAATATATAAATGAAATTTTTGACGGAATGTTGAGTATATGCATCAGCAGAGGCAAGCTTGGGGATGAGGCATTAATAGAAAGAATTAAAAAAATGATATCTTGCAGAGAACCATATAAAACCATAATTCAGGCAGATGGTTTCCCTATGAGCGGAGGAGATGATGATTATAAAACGACATTGCAGGCAGTTGCCACAGCTGAAATTGTTCAAAATGCCAAACTACCTGTTTATCTAATGTTGTCAGGAGGAACAAATTCAAAAACAACAGAACTTGCAAGAATGTGCGGAATTAATTATCATGCGGTGGCCATTGGTTCTTATGCACGAAAAATTGTAAAAAGATATATTGAGCGTGACGATTTTTGGACCAACCAAAATGTTATTGAAGATGCCCTTAATATTGTAAAACCACTGGTTGATAGTGTAATTCTATAATATTTTTCGTAACAATTTTGCGTAAATGCCGATTTGGAATAAAATCGTATTATGAATATTGCATTTTTACCAATAGATAACAGGCCTGTTTGTTATACCATGCCAAAAATAATTGCAGGCATTGACAATGATATTGAATTATTTATTCCTGACCGTGAATTTTTGGGAGATTTGAATAATATTGCCAAAACAGACAAACTTTTTGATTGGCTTGAAAATTTACCAAATCAGGATGCAATAATAATTTCGCTCGATACTCTCATTTATGGCGGTTTAATACCTTCACGCAGAGGAAAAGAAACTTTATCCGAACTGAAAATCCGGCTTGAAAAACTGAAAAAAATTCTAAAAAATAAACACGCAAAAGTTTATGCCTTTTCAAGTATAATGCGAATTTCAAATAATAATTATAACGAAGAAGAAAAAGAATATTGGGCACAATATGGTAAAAAAATTTTTGAATATTCTTATAACTTAGACAAAAACGGAGAGGCACAAACCGATGTACCGTCTGAAATAATTGAAGATTATCTCAACACAAGAAAACGCAATTTTGAAGTAAATAAAATTTATCTTGAGTGGCAAAAAGAAGGTTTATTTGAAACTATGGTATTTTCAAAAGATGACTGCGCACAGTTTGGTCTGAATGTAAAAGAAGCCAAAGAGCTGGAAGCTTTTGGCGGGTACACAAAAACAGGTGCCGATGAAATTCCGCTGAGTTTACTTTCAAGAGCGATAAATAAAAAACTCAAAATTTATCCCGTTTTTTCAGAACCTGAATATAAAAATTTAATTTCAAATTATGAAGATGTATCAGTTGAAAATTCCGTAAAAGGGCAAATCGAACTTGCCGGCTGTGAAATTTCCACCAATGAAAACGATGCGGATTTGATATTATATGTCAATAATTTTATTGATCATCAGGGCGAAATTGTAATGAAAACCGATACAAAAAATTTCTACGGAGAATTTAAAATTCCGCAAAAACCATA
The DNA here is from genome assembly GCA_902765655.1 of uncultured bacterium. Classification (GTDB taxonomy): domain Bacteria; phylum Cyanobacteriota; class Vampirovibrionia; order Gastranaerophilales; family Gastranaerophilaceae; genus Zag111. The sequence continues at coordinate 1,587 of CACXAK010000167.1, forward strand.
TATGATTGCAGATGTACGCTTTGTAAACGGTGCCGATAACGCTTTTGTAAAAGCATTATTTAAAAATAATATTGATGATAAAAATTTTTACGGTTACAGTGCGTGGAACACAACCGCAAACACTTTGGGAAGTTTAATTTGCGGAGCAAAATTCAAATATTGTGCAAAAAATTATAACAAAGAAAATTTTAATAAATTACAGGTAACACGTTTTCTGGATGATTGGGCATATCAGGCAAATGTTCGCCAAATGCTCTTAAAACCGGATATCAATGAACTTACCTTGTTAATGAAAGAATTTGAACCAATGGTAGAGAATATACTAAATTCAAAAATTGATGTAAAATATTCATATCCGTGGAACAGATTATTTGAGGTAGAGATTTGGATTTAGGAGATATAATATTACTTTCAATTGCACTCGGTATGGATTGCCTTATTGTATCCTTCTCTCAAGGCTTGATGATTCAATCGAAACGCAGAATAAACTCTTTAAAACTTGCTTTGACTATGGGTTTGTTTCAGGGTTTAATGCCGATTATCGGGTATGTTGCGACACATAAAATGTATAATTTTTTACTGCCGTATAGTAAATGGCTTGTATTTTCAATATTTATGCTGTTGGGAATTAACTTTCTTATACAGAGTTTTAAACGTGAAATGTGCGAAAATATCAACTGTATTGATATAAAATGTCTTATTGGCTTTGGGGTTGCAACAAGTATTGACGCATTGATTTCTGGGGTAAGTTTGAGGTTAACTCATACGATTTTGTGGCTTGCATGTTTAATTATAGGTCTTGGATCTTTTATAATGTCACAAATCGGCTTTTGGAGCGGTAATGTTGTTAAAAGCGTTTGTCCGAAAATTCTGCATACTTTAGGGGCTTTGATTTTAATTGGTTTGGCTGTTAAATCAATTTTATAACCTATTTATGATATGTTTCACCTTTGATTATTTTAAATGCACGGTATAACTGCTCGACGAGTATTAATCTTGCAAATTCGTGCAAAAATGTCATTTTTGACATACTCATTTTTAAATTTGCTCTTTGGGAAACATTCTTACCAATACCACAGGAAGAACCGATTACAAAAACAATCTCCTGAGTGCCGGAATTTGTCAGTTCTTCAATTTTTTGTGCAAATTCTTCACTTGAAAATTCTTTACCCAAAATTTCCATTGTAATTACAAAATCCGTTGGCTTTATGTTTGATAAAATTTTTTCGCCTTCCTGAATAAGGATTTTATCTTTTAAATTTTCGTCTTTTATTTCAATCGGATTGATTTCAACAACATTTATTTTAGCATAAGGAGTAAGCCGTTTGAGAAATTCATCAATTCCGGATTTTAAAAATTTTTCTTTAATTTTACCAAGTGCAATTATTTTAATTTTCATAATATTTTCAATTTTATACTTAATAAGTGCAAAAAAAAAGTCACAACTTTTTGCGACTTGAACAATAATCTTGGGAGGAGATTTTGGGATAGTTTGTACATGCATGATACCCCAACATGTCAAGTTTGTAACATTTCTAAATTTATTTTGTAACAAAAATTTACATATTTATTTTTTTATGTTATAATTTCAGGCATGGAAAGAGATTTAAATATACTTATTATAAACGGACCTAATATTAACATGCTTGGCGTAAGAGAGCCGGAGCAGTATGGTTCAAAATCTTACAAAGATATTGAAATGGAGCTTCACGAATA